>JAQGIA010000101.1 GCA_028291445.1 Belnapia sp. | reverse complement strand
GCCGCCTGCCGGCCGGCGGCGCGCACGCCGGCGACGACCGCCTCGGCGGCGGCGGCATCGTCCAGCCAATTCACCACCACATCATGGCCTGCCGCGGCGAGGCCCAGGGCCGCGGCGCGCCCGATGCCCTGCTGCGCGCCCGTCACCAATGCCACCATCACCGCCTCCACCCGCTTGCTGCGGTGCAGTATGCGGGCGGCTTCAGCGGCTGACGAGGGCGCGGTAGCGCTCCAGCATCTGGCCACCGTCCTCGCCGGCCCGGGCCAGCCAATCCTGGGTCTGCCGGGCACCGATTTCCCGCAACTGCGCCTGCATGGCTGGCGGCGCGGCGCTGATCGCCATGCCATGGCTGCGCAGCTTCTCCAGCATCTCGTTCTCCGCGGCGCGGGACATGGCGGCGCCGCGCGTCTCGGCGCGCTTCGCCGCCTCCAGCACGGCCTGCCGCATCGCCGGATCGAGCGCCGCCAGCGCCCGGGCATTGGCGAAGATCGCGTTGCGCGGCCGCATGCCGCCGACATCCAGGAAATTCCGGGCGAAATCCCAGGCGCTGGCATCGACCCCGGTCTGCGCCGAGGTGAAGAGCACGCCGACGAGGTTGGTGGCGAAGGCCTGGGGAATATCCGGCACCTGCACCGTCACCGGCTGCGCGCCCAGCAACTCGGCGAAGCGCGTCGTCAGGTTGTTGAAGGTGCGGAAGCGGGTGCCGCGCAGCTCCTCGATGCTGGTCAGCGGCGCCTTCGTATAGAAACCCTGGCTGTTCCAATGCACCATATAGAGCAGGGTCAGCCCCTGACGTTCCAGCCGGGCGCGGATGAAGGGCTCGGTCGCCGCATGCAGGGCCTCGGCGCCGGCCCAGGTATCGGCGAGGAAGGGTACGCTATCGGCCTCGAAGAAGGGGTCCTCGTTGCCGAAGACGGAGAGCAGCACCTCGCCCAATTGCACCTGGCCGGTCTGCACGCCGCGCTTGATCTGCGCCATCGGCAGCAGGCTGCCGTTGTGATGCGCCTGGACGACAAGCCGCCCCTGGCTCGCCTGTTCGAGATCCGCCAGGAAGGCCCGGACGTTGCGGGTGTGGAAATTCGCCTCAGCATAGGGGGTGGCCATGACCCATCGGGTCTGGGTCTGGGTCTGGGCCTGGCTTGGGGCGCCGGCCGCGGCGGCGCATAGGGCGATGGCCGCGCCGGCCAGCGCAGAGAACGGGCGATGCATCGGGAGTTCCTCCGGTCGCCGCGGCTTGGCTCCGCGGTCTGGGGCGCATCTTCCGGTGGCGCATTCGGTGCGGCAAGGCCCCTGGACCGCGGCGCCCGGGCTTCTATTCTGCCACCATGCCGATCACCCTGCCCATCACCCCGAGCTTTCGCCTCGACGGCCGCCGCGCCCTGGTCAGCGGGGCCGGCCGGGGCATCGGCCTTGCCGCCGCCGCCGCCCTGGCTGCCGCCGGAGCCGCCGTCACCCTGCTGTCGCGCACCGCCGATGAGATCGAGGCCGCGGCCGAGGCGATCCGTGCCGGCGGAGGCGCGGCCGATACGCTGGTGCTGGACATCGCCGATGTCGTCGGCGTCCAGGCCGCCATCGCCGGTCGTCCCGCCTATCACGCCTTCGTCAACAATGCCGGCTCTGCCCGCCATGCCACGTTCCTCGAGGTGGCGGAGGTCGATTTCGACGCCGTCATGGCGCTGAACCTGCGCGGCTGTTTCTTCGCCGCCCAGGCGGTTGCCCGCCGCATGGCCGCCGAGGGCATCCGCGGCTCCATCATCAACGTGTCCTCGCAGATGGGCCATGTCGGCGGCCCCAACCGCAGCGTCTATTGCGCCAGCAAATTCGCCATGGAAGGCTGGACGAAGGTGATGGCGATCGAGCTGGCGCCCCTGGGCATCCGCGCCAATACCATCGGCCCGACCTTCATCGAGACCCCGTTGACCCGGCCCTTCTTCGAGAAGCCCGAATTCAGGGACTGGGTGCTGTCCAAGCTCAAGCTCGGCCGGGTCGGCCAGGTGCAGGAGCTGATGGGCCCGGTGGTCTTCCTTGCATCCGATGCGTCTTCTCTGATGACCGGCTCCGCGCTGCTCGTAGACGGCGGCTGGACCGCCGAATAACGGATACCCGCCCGATCGGCAGCGGGCGCCTTACGCCCGCCGCCGTTGATCGGCCCGGCCAACTAAGGACTGCGACCCATGGCACGCTGGTTGAAGACAAGCATCTCCGCCGCCGACAAGGCCGATGCGGATACCAAGGTCCGCGGCATCGTCGAGGGGTTGCTGGCCGATATCGCCAAGCGGGGCGATGCCGCCGTGCGCGACTACTCGGTGAAATTCGATGGCTGGGACCGCACCGACTACCGGCTGACCGATGCCGAGATCAAAGCCTGCCTGAATGAGCTGACCGGCCAGGACCTTGAGGACATCCGCTTCGCCCAGGCCCAGGTCCGCAACTTCGCCGAGCACCAGCGCGCCGCGCTCAAGGATATCGAGGTCGAGACGCTGCCCGGCATCGTGCTGGGCCACAAGAACCTGCCGGTCAACTCGGTCGGCTGCTACGTCCCCGGCGGCAAGTATCCGCTGCTGGCTTCGGCGCATATGTCGGTGGTGACGGCCAAGGTCGCCGGCGTGCCCCGCATCGTCACCTGCGCGCCGCCCTACCATGGCAAGCCGGCACCGGCGATCGTCGCCGCCCAGCACCTGGCCGGCGCCGATGTCATCTATTGCCTGGGCGGCGTCCAAGCGGTCGGCGCCATGGCGCTGGGCACCGAGAGCATCATGGCAGTCGACATGCTCGTCGGTCCCGGCAATGCCTTCGTGGCGGAGGCCAAGCGGCAGTTGTATGGCCGTGTCGGCATCGACCTGTTCGCCGGGCCGACCGAGACGCTGGTCATCGCGGACGAAACCGTGGATGCCGAGATCTGCGCCACCGACCTGCTCGGCCAGGCCGAGCACGGCCCGACCAGCCCCGCCATCCTGCTGACGGATTCGGAAAAGCTGGCGCGGGAGACGATGGCGGAGGTCGAGCGGCTGCTGGCCATCCTGCCGACCGCCGAGGTCGCCCGGCAATCCTGGCGCGACTATGGCGAGGTGATCGTCTGCGACAGCCTGGAGGAGATGGTGGTCGAGGCCGACCGCATCGCCTCCGAGCATGTGCAGGTGATGACCCGGAACGACGATTTGTTCCTGGCGAAGATGACCAACTACGGCGCGCTGTTCCTCGGGCCCCGGACCAACGTCTCCTTCGGCGACAAGGTGATCGGCACCAACCACACCCTGCCGACGCAGGGCGCCGCCCGCTATACCGGCGGGCTGTGGGTCGGCAAGTTCCTCAAGACGGTGACCTACCAGCGGGTGCTGACCGATGCGGCCAGTGCCAGCATCGGCGAGGTCTGCTCGCGGCTCTGCATGCTGGAAGGCTTCGCCGGGCATGCCGAGCAGGCGAATGTCCGGGTGCGGCGCTACGGCGGGCGGAACATCCCCTATGCGACGGCGGCGGAGAAGATCCGATGAGCTTCGACCTCATCCTCCGCAACGCAAGGCTACCGGATGGCACGGCGACGGATATCGGCATCGCCGGCGGGCTGATCGCGGCGCTGGCGCCG
>JAQGIA010000071.1 GCA_028291445.1 Belnapia sp. | reverse complement strand
GTTATTGAGGATGGAGGGACTGGCGGACGTGCCGCTCTGCCGCCCGTCGCCCATGGTCGGCAGGCTGTCGATCACGGGTTTGATCAGCGCCGCCGGCGGCTGCATGTTCACCACCTCGGCGCTGCCGGGATAGCCGACCGGGCCGCAGTTGCGGATGACCAGCACGGTGTGGTCGTCGATCCCGAGCGAGGGGTCCTCGATCCGGTCATGGTAGTCCTCCGGCCCCTCGAAGACCACGACCTTGCCCTCGAACACGTCGGGCGGGTCGGACAGGAAGCGGTTGCGGAAGGCCTTGTCGATGACCGAGATCTTCATCACCGCACTATCAAAAATATTGCCGGACAGGATGGCGAAGCCGGCTTTCTCCTTCAGCGGCACGGCATAGTGGCGGATCACCTCGCGGTCGGTCTCGGGCAGCCGTTCCAGGTTGGAGGCCATGCTGCGGCCGGTGACGGTCATCGCCCCGCCATGCAGCTTCCCGGCATCCAGCAGCTCCTTCATCACCGCCGGCACGCCGCCGGCGCGGTGGAAGGCCTCGCCGAGGAAGCGCCCGGCCGGCTGGCAATCGACCAGCAGCGGGATGTCGTGGCCCAGCTTGTCCCAATCCTCGATCGCCAGCGGCACGCCCGTGTGCCGGGCGATGGCGATGATATGCGGCGGGCAATTGGTGCTGGCACCCAGCGCGCTGGCGGCGACGATGGCGTTCTCGAAGGCCTCCCGCGTCAGCACGTCGGAGGGCCGCAGATTCTCCCGCACCATGTCGACGATGCGCATTCCCGTCGCATGCGCCATCTGCCCGCGCTCCCGATAGGGGCCGGGGATGGCGGCGCAGCCGGGCAGGGACATGCCCAACGCCTCGGCCAGGCTGTTCATCGACAGCGCGGTGCCCATGGTGTTGCAGTGGCCGACGCTGGTGCTGCTGCTGGCCACCAGCTCCATGAAGCCGTTGTAGTCGATCTTGCCCTCGGCCAGCAGCTTGCGGCCTTCCCAGACGATGGTGCCGCTCCCGGTCAGCCGGCCCTTCCAATGCCCGTCCAGCATCGGCCCGCCGGAGAAGACGATGGCCGGGATGTTCACCGTCGCCGCGCCCATCAGCACCGCCGGCGTCGTCTTGTCGCAGCCCGCGGTCAGCACCACGCCATCCAGCGGATAGCCGTGCAGCACTTCCACGAGTGACAGATAGGCGAGGTTGCGATCCAGCGCGGCGGTCGGCCGCTTGCCGGTTTCCTGGATCGGGTGGATCGGGAATTCCAGCGGAATCCCCCCGGCATCGCGGATGCCCGCCTTGATCCGGTCGGCCAGCGCCAGATGGTGCCGGTTGCACGGCGCGATGTCGCTGCCGGTCTGGGCGATGCCGATGATCGGCTTGCCGGATTGCAGCTCGCCCCGCGTCATGCCGAAATTCAGGAAGCGCTCGACGTAGAGCGCGGTCATCCCCGGGTCCTCCGGGTCGTCGAACCAACGCTGGCTGCGCAGCTTGAAGCTCTTTTTGGTCTGGTCTGAACCGGCCATGGCGGGCGCTCCCTCGGTTGGCGGGAAGGCTGGGTCCGCTGGCCGGCGGCTGTCAATCTTCGCCGCCGCGACCTCGGGCAATTGGGTGAACCGGGGGCGGATTGGCAGATGGGCGAGGGCGGCATTCCCTCCCCGAAGCCCGCCCTATGTCTTCTGTCAGGCGGCGTTACCCACCCGATTGCCCCACGCTCGACACGGGCTGCGGCCTGCCGCCCGAGATCGCCGGGGTGATCCTGTTCCTCGCCTCGCCGTGCGCCAGCTTCGTCACCGGCCAGCGCTGGTGCGTCGACGGCGGCCATACCGCCCGCTGAATCCCGTCAGGGAAACACCAGATCCCCCTGGCTGCAGGTATTCACCCGCCGCCGCTCGGTCGCCTCGCCATTGTCGAAGACCACCCGCACGTCGTTCACGCATTGCCCGGCCGGCAGGCGGATGGTGGTATTGGCGCCCGAGCCGAGGGTCTTGTCGCCCAGCCGGTCCGTGCCCCAGCTGTTCACCCCGGAGGAGGCGACATAGATCTCGGCGATCGCCCGCGCGGTCCGGTTGGTCAGCCGGAAGCTCGGGTCAGCCGGCTGCGCGCCGGCTGGCGTGACCATGACGGCGAACGCCAAGGGCAGGACCCAGGAAGGCCGTGGCATGGACATGGCATGACCCTCTCGTTGCGCCACCAGTCTAGCCGCTAGGCGATCGCCTCCTCCAGGAAGACCTGCACCGCCTGGAACAGCGCCCCGCGGTTGCGCTCCATGATGATGCTATGCGTGCCGTCCGCCAGCTGCACCAGCCGCTTGCCGGGGCTGGCGGTGAGCAGCGGGAACAGCGTGTTGGCCATGCTGGGGGGCGTGTCGCGGTCCCATTCGGCCACCACCAGCAGGGTCGGCGCGGTGATCCTCGCCGGGTCGTAGAAGGGCTTGCCGGCCTGCCAGAATTCCTGGCCGTCCAGCACCACGCCGTTCGGTGCCCGCAGCGCCGGCGGGTTGCGGCGCTGGCCTTCGGGATCGGTGGCGAAGGTGACGCCGGCCCAATGCTCGAACCAGCCGGGCGGGATCAGCGCCGCGCGCCGGGCCTCCGGCACCCCGGTCAGCCAGCGTTCCCGCGCCTGGGCCTGGGTCACGTAACGATAGGCGCCGAGCGCCCCGGTGGTGCCTGCGGCGGCCAGGCTCGGCCCGTCCCGCAGCCATTGCGGCGCGTAAAGCACCAGCCGCTCGACCAGCTCCGGGTTGTCCGCGGTGAAGCGCGCCATCAGGCTGGTGCCCCAGGACCAACCCATGTGGACGATCTTCGGCAGGTTGCGGCGCTGGCGGATGAAGGCGGCGACCGCGGCGATATCGGCCACCGCCAGCTCGCCGCGGACCAGCGGCGGATTGGCCTCGGGCGGCTGCGCCATCTCGGGCGGGCGGCTGCTGCGGCCATAGCCGCGCAGGTCCATGCACCAGACATCGAAGCCGCGCCCGGCCATGTAGTCCATCCAGGACAGCCCGCCGAGCGGCAGGTCGAAGGCGGTATGCGCCGGATAGGTCGCGCCATGGACGAACAGCAGGGTGCGGTCCGGCCGGCTGGCGACACCCTCCTGCCGCTTGTTGCGGAGGAACAGCTCGATCCCGGCGTCCTTCGACGGGACCATGAATTCCTCGGTCAGCACCGGCGCCGCGGCCTGGGCTGCGGCCGTGCCGGGCATAAGGCTGGTTCCGATCAAACTGGTACCGACCAAGCTGGTACCCATCAAACTGGTTCCGATCAGGCTGGCAGCAGGCGCGGCGGCGAGGACCGCGCGGCGTTGGACGGGCTGGAGCATGGGGAAGGGCACTCCGATCTGGCCGGGGGGAATATGGGCTAGGCCAGTGTGGCCCGGCGGCAGCCTAGCGCGGAAGTGGCCCGCTTCCATCCCGCTGCCGTCGCAACATCACATGCGGGGAATGCCCGGCCGGGCTACACCCCAGGCAATGACGCCAGACTCAACGGCCGGCTGGAAGGGGGAGGCGCGGATCACGCTCGGCCTCGCCTGGCCCCTCGCCCTCACCAACCTCAGCCAGCATGCGCTCGCCATCACCGATGCCATCATCCTGGGCTGGCTCTCCACCGAGGCGCTGGCCGCGGCGACGCTCGGCGCCAATCTCTACTGGGCGCTGATGGCCCCGGCACTCGGCACCGCGCTCGCCGCCGGCCCCCTCCTGGCCCAGGCCCGCGGCCATGGGCAGCGGGCCGGGCATG
>JAQGIA010000052.1 GCA_028291445.1 Belnapia sp. | reverse complement strand
CGTCGCCCCGCGTCCCGCAATGCTGGACGGGCTGCGGCTCGGCATCCTCGACAACAGCAAATGGAACGCCAACAAGCTGCTGCGCGGGGCGCAGGCGGCACTGGGCCAGGGCATCCGCTTCGCCGCGGTGAATTACTACGTGAAGCACAGCTTCTCCAAGGATGCCGCGCCGGAACTGATCGCCCGCATCGCCGCCGAATGCGACATCGTGCTGACCGCCATCGGCGATTGCGGCTCCTGCTGTTCCTGCTGCGTGCGCGACAGCATCGCACTCGAGCGGCTGGGCATCCCGGCGGCTTGCATCATCACCACGGAATTCGAGCGGGAGACCGCGCTCACCCGCACCGCGATCGGCATGACCGGCCTGCAGCCCGTGGTGATCGACCATCCGGTCAGCTCGATCACCGCCGCGGAGGTGGCGCAGCGCGTCGCGGTCATCGCCGCCCGGGCGCAGGCGGTCTGGCTCGGACGCTGATCGCCGGCTGGCTCATGGACCATCTCCTTGCTGGGCGTGGTCCTGCTGGCCGGCAATGTCACCGTCGCCTCAGTTTGGAAGCTCTGCGCCGGCCGCACTCGCGATATGCGCATCATCGGCTTCCCTCAGCGGCTGGTAGCGGCGACCGACTGGTTCTTCACTGCCTGAAAAATCCTACTGCTGGTCGCCTGGCCGGCGGTATCTGGCTGGCGGTGCCGGTGCGCACCCAGATCCACCAGGCGCGACAGGCCCGCACCTTCGCCCTCGGATCCCCAAGCGCTACCGGCGCGGCAGCCGGCGCTGGATCGTCTGGGACCTGGTCGCCATCGTACCGCTGATCGGCGCCATCCGGACCATGGTGGCCAAGGTCTGAACCCGCCGCTATCCTGCCGAAAAGGGAGAAAACAATGCTGTTCTACAATTCCGTCGGGCCCAACCCGCGCGTCGTCCGCATCTTCATGGCCGAGCGGGGGATCGAACTGCCGAAGGCCGAGATCGACCTGCGCGGCGGCGAGAACCGCCAGCCGCCCTACATGGCGAAGAATCCGGCTGGGCAGATGCCCTGCCTCGAACTCGATGATGGCAGCGTGATCGCCGAGATCACCGCCATCTGCGAATACCTCGACGAGATCACCCCTGGCGCATCGCTGATCGGCGTCACCGCGCGGGAACGGGCCGAGACACGGATGTGGACCCGTCGCATCGACCTCAACATCATCGAGCCGATGACCAATGGCTTCCGCTTCAGCCAGGGGCTGAAGCTGTTCCAGAACCGCATCCGGTGTATCCCCCAGGCGGCCGACGACCTGAAAGCGACGGCGCAGGAACGGCTGGCCTGGCTGGACGGGCTCATGGCGGGCCGGGCCTTCGTCTGCGGCGAGCGGCTGACGCTCGCCGATATCATGCTGTTCGCCTTCCTCGATTTCGGCGCCCAGGTCGGTCAGCCGATCGACCCGGGCCTCAAGTCCATCGCCGCGCATCATGCGATGATGGTGGCGCGGCCCTCGGCGGCGGCGTGACCGATCAGCCTTTCGGAAGCAATTGCTCGGCGAGCGTCGCCCAGTAGCTGGCGCCGACCGGCAGCACCGCGTCGTTGAAGTCGTATTTCGGGTGATGCACCTGCGGGTCGCCCGGCGCGCGGGCGGCGCCGAGCATGATGTAGCTGCCCGCCTTGGCATTCAACATGAAGGCGAAGTCCTCGCCGCCCATGGTTGGCCGGGGCATCTCCTGCACCTTGGCCTCGCCGGCGACGGTCCGTGCCGCGGTGACCGACAGCACCGTGCTCTCCGGCTCGTTCACCGTCGCCGGATAGCCGCGGTCGAACACCGCCCGGGCGGTCGCGCCGAATGCGGTGGCGATGCCGGTGCTGAGCTCGGTGAAGCGACGCTCCAGCAGGTCGCCGACCTCCGGCTTGAACCAGCGCGCGGTGCCGCGGAGGGTGACGACCTCGGGGATGACGTTCCAGGTATCGCCGCCGTTGATGTGGCCGATGGTCACCACGCCGGATTCCACCGGATCGACGTTGCGGCCGACGATGGATTGCAGGGCGGTGACGATATGCGCGGCGACCACGATCGGGTCGTTCCCCTGGTGCGGCATGGCGCCGTGCGCGCCCTTGCCGGTGATCTCGACCAGGATCTGGGCGGTGGCGGCCATGATCGGCCCTTCGCGCCACCAGAAGCTGCCTTCCGGCGCGCCCGGCCAGTTGTGCATGCCGAAGACCCGCTCCATCGGGAAGCGGTCGAACAGCCCTTCCTGCACCATGATGTTGCCGCCGCCGCCGTTCTCCTCGGCGGGCTGGAAGATGACATAGACGGTACCGGCGAAGTTGCGGGTTTCCGCCAGGTACTTCGCGGCGCCCAGCAGCATGGTGGTATGCCCGTCATGGCCGCAGGCATGCATCTTGCCGGGCGCCGTCGAGGCATAGGGCACGCCGGTCTGCTCCAGGATCGGCAGCGCGTCCATGTCGGCACGCAGGCCGATGGCGCCGCCGCCCGGCTGGCCCTTGATCACCCCGACCACGCCGGTCTTGGCGATGCCGGTGATGACCTCGTCGCAGCCGAACTCGCGCAGCTTGTCGGCGACGATGCCCGCCGTCCGTATCTCCTCGAAGGCGATCTCCGGATGGGCATGGAAATCCTGCCGCCAGGCGGTCATCTCGGCGTGGAAATCGGCGATGCGGTTGAGGATCGGCATGGGGTCCCGCCTTGGCTTTGATGGCCGCCAGCTATGGGTGCCGGCGGCCGTTTGTCCAGGGTTCAGACGCCCTCGGGCCGCAGGAAGGCGAGGTCGGCGCCGTCCGGCGCCTGCAGCACCTGCTCGAACATCAGCTTGTCCCAGCCGCGCTTCGGCGACACCGGCGCCTTCCAGAGCGCGCGCCGGCGGTCCAGCTCGGCCGCATCGACCAGCAGGTCCAGCCGCCGGTCCTTGACCGAAAGCCGCACCCGGTCGCCGGTCTCGACCAGCGCCAGCGGCCCGCCGGCCGCCGCCTCCGGGGCGATGTGCAGCACGATGGTGCCGAAGGCGGTGCCGGACATGCGGCAGTCGCTCATCCGCACCATGTCCTTCACGCCCTGGCGGCCCAGCTTCTTCGGGATCGGCAGGTAGCCGGCCTCCGGCATCCCGGCCGGGGTCAGCGGTCCCGCGTTCTTCAGGATGAGGATGTCCTCGGCCTTCACGTCGAGATCCTCGTCGTCGATCCGGTTGGCGAGGTCGGCCAGCCCGTCGAAGACCATGCAGCGGGCCTCGGTCTCGAACAGGGCAGGGGTCGCCGCGCTGCGCTTCAGGATGGCGCCATCAGGGGCCAGGCTGCCGAACAGCGAAACGAGCCCGCCGACCGGGCTGACCGGCTTGTCGCGCGCCCGGATGATGGCGCGGTCG
>JAQGIA010000021.1 GCA_028291445.1 Belnapia sp. | reverse complement strand
GGTAGCGCCGGGTCTGGACCCAACGCGATCAGCCTGTTGAGGCGCCATGTACATCTGCAGGGCGATCCTGCCGTAGCCGCCGGCCTTATTGCTGAAAGCCAGCCATGAAGGCTCTTTATAAAACTATCTACAATAGTGATTCGGTTATTTACGTAAAATGTTAGTTGTTTATGGTTGACGTTAAACGAATGCCAGACGTTTAATATCGTCCTGGCCAGCGCATCGTGCGATGGCTGCGCGGATTTTGAATCATGCAGCTTGCACCGCGATACCAGGCGCTGAAGCGCCCCCTCCCTGGCCAGGGCGCCGCCGCGAACCCGTGCGCCTCGTCCTGCCGCAGGATGCGCTGTCGGCGCTGAACGACGGGGCGCTCGGCGCCCATCCAGTTCCTTGGCCTGATCTCTGTTCGGCGCGGTTCCCGCGCCGGGAGCCCCGTGCATGCATACTTCCCATACCATCGAGGTGCAGGGACGCTTTCTCGGCGTCGCTGTCTCCCATGCCGATACCTGGCGTTTCATCGCGACCGACCCGCTGGTCGAGGACATCGACGGCGCCACCTTCCCAACCCCGGCCGAGGCACGACGCGTGGCCGGCCTGGTCATCGGCCGCAACACGCAGCGTGGCGCGAGGGTCCGATGAACGCTCACGCATCGCCATTGCGCGGCCTCGCCGATCTGTTGCCCGGCATCGCAGCGGCAGCGGTACGGCATGATCGGGCAGGCAGCTTCCCGCATGACAGCCTTGCCGCCCTGCATGCCCGGGGCCTGCTCGCGCTGACCGTACCCGCCGCGCTCGGCGGCGGGGGTGGCGGGCTGCGGGTCGCCGCCGAGGTCATCACCCAGGTCGGCGCGGCCTGCCCGGCAACCGCGCTGGTGCTCGCCATGCAATACCTGAAACATGCTGCCCTGGCCCGTAACGACGCCTGGCCCGAAGCCCTGCGGCAGCGGGTGCAACGCGACGCGGTCACCGATGGTGCGCTGATCAACAGCCTGCGGGTCGAACCGGAGCTCGGCTCGCCGACCCGCGGCGGCCTGCCGGCCACGATCGCCCGCCGCACCGCGACGGGCTGGGAGATCTCCGGTCGCAAGCGCTACGCCACCGGCGCCCCCGGCCTTCGCTGGCTGGAGGTCTGGGGCCGCACCGACGAGGCAGAGCCCCGCGTCGGCGTCTTCCTGGTGCCGGCCGATGCGCCCGGCGTCGGCATCGTCGAGACCTGGGACCACCTGGGCCTGCGCGCCTCCGGCAGCCATGACGTGGTCCTCGATGCGGTGCGCATCCCGGCCGGCCAGGCGATCGGCCTGGCCCCGCCGGGTCCCGGCGCCGGTCCCGATGCGCTGCAGATGGCCTGGAACAGCGTGCTGGTGACGGCGGTCTATACTGGCGTAGCCCGTGCCGCGCGCGACTGGATCATCGGCTTCCTGCGCCACCGGGTGCCCGGCAGCCTGGGCACGCCCCTGGCGGAGTTGCCGCGGGTGCAGGAGGCGATCGGCCAGATCGAGGGACTGCTGGCCGCCAATGCCCGCATCGCCGAGGCCCTGGCCCAGGCCACCGACGACGGCCAGGTGCCGAGCGCCGCCGAATCCGGCGCGCTGAAGGTGGTGCTCGCCGAGAATGCCGTGCGCGCGGTGGAACAGGCGACCCTGCTCGCCGGCAACCACGCGCATGACCGGGCCAATCCATTGGAGCGGCATTGGCGGGATGTCCAATGCGCCCGGATGCATGCCCCGGCGACCGATGCGGCGCATCTCGCCGCTGGCCGGGCCGCGCTGGGGGAGGCCGCCCGATGATCCGCCGCAGCCTGCTCGCCACCGGCCTCGCCATGCCGTTCCTGGCCCGGGCCCAGGGCTTTCCCGAACGGCCGATCCGCTACCTCTGCCCGTTTCCGCCGGGCGCCACCAATGACAACGTGTCCCGCACCATGGCCCGCGCGCTGGGGCCGCGGCTCGGGGTGAACGTGGTGGTCGAGAACCGCGCCGGGGCGGGCGGTGCGGTCGGCGCCCGCGCCGTCGCCGAGTCCAAGCCGGATGGGCATACGCTGCTGAACGCCTCGGCCGGCAACCTCACCATCGCGCCGCATCTCGGCAATGTCGGCTACGATCCGCTGCGGTCCTTCGCGCCCATCGCCTCGGCCGGCGAATCCTACAGCGTCGTCGCGGTGCATCCGTCGCTGCCGGTCACCACCCTGCCGGAGCTGATCGCCCTCGCCCGCCGCCGGCCCGGCTTCCTGAACTACGGCTCGGCCGGCATCGGCTCCGCCGGCCATCTGCGCGGCGCGCTGCTGGCGGATGAGGGTGGCTTCGAGGCGGTGCACGTTCCCTTCCCGGGCAGCGCCGCCGCCGCCACCAGCACCGTCGCCGGCGATTGCCACCTGGTGATCGACCCCATCGCCGCGCCGCATGTGCGGGAGGGAAGGCTGCGGGCGCTGGCCACCCTCGGCGCCGACCGCTGGGAGCTGTTTCCCGATCTGCCGACGGCGGCGGAACTCGGCATCGGCCGGCACTGGCCGAGCGGCGGCTGGTTCGGCCTTTTTGCCCCGGCCGGCACGGCGGAGGCGACGGTCGCCCGGCTGAACCGCGACTTCAACGACAGCCTCGGCGAGCCCGAGGTGACGGCGGCGCTCCGCCGCTTCGGCCTGAAGCCGGAGCCGCTGAGCCCGGAGGACGTCGCCCGCCGCGTCGCCGCCGACCACGCCGTGACCGGCGCGGCGCTCCGTCGCCTGCGCATCGCCTGAACGGAGACGCAAGCATGACCCATCCCCTCGAATTCATCGGCATGATCGCGCATCGGGCGCAATCCGAGATCCACCCGCCCCGGGCCCCGGCGATCGATCCCGGCTATATCCAGCGCTTCGCCCAGGCGCATGAGGCCGGCGGCTTCGACCGCATCCTGGTCGCCTGGGGCAGCACCACCCCGGACGCGCTGCTGGTCGCCGGGCATGCGGCGGCGGCGACCAGCCGCATCGGCTTCATGGTGGCCCATCGCCCGGGCTTCGTCGCACCGACCTTGGCGGCGCGGCAATTCGCCACCTTTGACCAGCTCTCGGGCGGCCGCGCGGCGATCCATGTGATCAGCGGCGGCAGCCCGGCCGAGCAACGCAAGGACGGCGACTATCTTTCGCACGCCGAGCGCTACGCCCGCTCGGAGGAATACGTCGCCCTGCTGAAGCGGCTCTGGACCAGCGCCGAGCCCTTCGACCATGCGGGTGCCCATTACCGCTTCGAGGATGGCTTCTCCGAGGTGAAGCCGCTGCAGCAGCCGCATATCCCGGTCTTCTTCGGCGGCTCCTCCGACATCGCCATCGACATCGCCGGGCGGCTCGCCGATGTCTATGCCTTCTGGGGCGAGACCCTGGACCAGGCGCGGGACACCATCGCCCGGGTTCGCGCCAGCGTCGCCAGGGCCGGGCGCGATCCGGCGGCGATCCGCTTCAGCCTCTCCGTCCGCCCCGTCCTGGCCGCGACGGAAGCGGCCGCCTGGGCCCGGGCCGACCGCATCCTCGCCCGCATCCGCGAATTGCGTGCCGATGCCGTCGGCGGCGGGGGGCCGAAGCCCGAGAGCATCGGCTCCCGGCGCCTGCTGGACGCCGCCGCCGGTGGCCGGGTGCGGGATACCCGGCTCTGGACCGAAGTGGCGGCGGCGGTCGGCGCCGGCGCCAATACCACGGCGCTGGTCGGCACGCCGGAGCAGGTGGCCGAGGCCTTGGCCGAATACCGCGCCCTCGGGGTGACCACCTTCCTCATCCGTGGCTTCGACCCGCTGGAGGATGCCGTCGCCTTCGGCCGCGAGCTGCTGCCGGCGACCCGTGCCGCGGTCGCCGCCCGGGCTGGCCTCGCCATCGCCGCCGAATGACCGACCGAACCGGAGAAGACCGATGATCGATACCAACCGCCGCACGCTGCTGCGCGCCGCCGGCACCGCCGCGCTCGCCCTGCCCATCGGCGCCATGGCACCGCGCGCCTTCGCCCCCGCCGATCCCTTCGCCGATCAACCGATCTGCCGCACGGCCGGGGAGGGGCCGGCCGCCGCCGCTGCGCCCGGCCAGCGGCGCAAGCTGAAGCTCACCTGGAATGCGAATGGCGTCTGCACCGTGGGCGTCCCTGTGGCGGCGACCCAGGGCATCTTCGAGCGCTACAACCTCGACGTGGAACTGATCAACTTCGGCGGCTCCACCGACCAGCTGCTCGAAGCCATCGCCACGGGCAAGGCGGATGCCGGGGTCGGCATGGCGCTGCGCTGGCTGAAGCCGCTGGAGCAAGGCTTCGACGTGAAGATCACCACCGCCATCCATGGCGGCTGCATGCGGATCTTCGCGCTGCCCGGTGCCGGCATCACGACCCTGGCGGATTTCAAGGGCAAGACCCTGGGTGCTTCCGACATGGCGGCGCCCGACAAGAACTTCTTCTCGATCGTCGCGGCCAAGCGTGGCCTCGACCCGGAACGCGACCTGACCTGGCGGCAGTTCCCCGCCGACCTGCTGGCCGAGGCGCTGAAGCGCGGCGACATCCAGGGCTTCGCGCTGAGCGACCCGCTCGCTTCGCTGATCCGCGACCGTGAGGGCCTGGTCGAGGTCGACAACAACCTGCAGGGCGAATACGCGCATCGCGCCTGCTGCGTCCTCGGCGTCAGCGGCAGCCTGGTAAAGCAGGACCGCGCCGCGGCGCGTGCGGTCACCGCCGCGTTGCTCGAAGCCCAGGACTGGGTGCAGGCCAGGCCGGATGAGGCGGCGGCAGTCTTCGCCCCTTACGCCAAGGCGCCGGTGCCGGCGCTGGCCGCCATGCTGCGCAGCCATACCCATGGGCACCACCCCGTCGGCTCGGCGCTGCGCCTCGAACTGGCGGCCTATATCGACGAGCTCAAGACGGTGAAGGTCATCCGGCCCAATACCGATTCGACGCGGCTTTCGGAGCGGATCCACGCCGATGTGCTGAGCACGCCGGCATGAGCGCCACGGTCCTTTCCGCCGGTATCGCCGGCAGCCGCAGCCGCGCCGCACCCGCCTGGCCGGTCGGCTGGATCGCTGCCGTCGCCTGGTTCGGCATCGCCGCCCTCATCATGGTCTGGCCGGATGCCGATGACCTTGGCCGCACGCCGCTGCTTGCCGCCGTCGCGACGGGATTCGGCGGTGTCATCCTGCTCCTGGCTCTCCTCAGCACCTCGCCGCGGCTGGCGCCGCGCCTTGAGCCGTTCAGGGCCGCCGGTCCCTGGCTGCTGGTCCTCGCCCTGGCGCTCGGCGCCTGGGAACTCGTCACCGCCAAGCTCGACCTGCTGCCGCGGCCCTTCTTCGTCGCGCCGCAGTCGCTGCTGGAGGTCTTCACCGACGACTGGCCCCGGCTGAGCGACAGCGTCTGGAACTCGCTGCTGCTCGTGCTGCCGGGCTATGCGCTGGGAGCGGCCATCGGCTTCCTGTTCGGTATCGCCATGGGATGGTCCCGCCTGGTCGGCTACTGGGCGCATCCGGTGGTGCGGCTGATCGGACCATTGCCGGCGACGGCCTGGCTGCCCATCGCCTTCTTCGCCTTCAGCTCCAGCCATGGCGCCAGCACCTTCCTCATCGCACTGGCCAGCTTCTTCCCGGTGACGGTGCTGACCTGGTCGGGCGTCTCCTCCGTCTCCAAGGCCTATTACGACGTGGCGCGGACCATGGGCGCCTCGCCCTGGTTCCTGGTCCGCAAGGTCGCGGTGCCGGCGGCCATGCCGAGCGTCTTCGTCGGCCTCTTCATGGGCCTCGGCGCCTCCTTCAGCGTGCTGGTGGTGGCGGAGATGATGGGCGTGAAGTCCGGGCTCGGCTGGTACATGCAATGGGCCCAGGGCTGGGCCGCCTATGCCAACATGTATGCCGCGCTGCTGGTGATGGCGTTGATGTGCTCCGGCGCCGTGACCCTGCTTTTCTACCTGCGTGACCGGTTGCTGTCCTGGCAGAAGGGGCTCGTGCGGTGGTGAACGGCGCACGGCTCGAAGTGCGCGGCGTGAGCCACGCCTTCACCCTGGAGAAGCGGCTGCTCCCGGTACTCGAGGCGATCGACTTCACCGCGGAGCCCGGCGAATTCGTCGCGCTGCTGGGGCCGTCCGGCTGCGGCAAGTCGACGCTGCTGCGGCTGGCGGCAGGGCTCGAGCCACCGACCACGGGCCAGTTGCTGGTGGATGGCGCCGAGATCAGCGGGACCGATCCCAGCCGCACCATCATGTTCCAGGACCCGACGCTGTTTCCCTGGCGCACGGTGCGCGGCAATGCGCAGCTCGGTCCGGAGGCACGCGGCACCCTGCGTGCGGATGCCGGCCGCATCGACGAGGTATTGTCCCTGGTGGGGCTTGCCAGCTTCGCGGATGCCCTGCCGCACCAGCTCTCGGGCGGCATGGCGCAGCGCGCCGCCCTGGCCAGGGCCTTGGTGAACCAGCCCAGGCTGCTGATGCTGGACGAGCCGCTCGGCAAGCTCGACAGCCTGACGCGGCTGGCGATGCAGAAGGAGCTGGTCGCGCTGTGGGAGCGCGAGGGCTTCACCGCGCTGCTGGTGACGCATGACGTGGAGGAGGCGCTGCTGCTGGCCGACCGGGTGCTGGTGCTCAGCGATCGCCCGGCCCGCATCCGCGCCGATATCCGGGTGGGACAGCCGCGGCCACGGCGGCGGGACGACCCGGGCCTGGTCGCACTGCGGGAGGAAATTCTCGGATTGCTCGGCATGGCCGAGGCGGCGTGAGGGAGCGCGCGATCATGACCATTCTTTTGACAACCCTGATCCTTCCCGCTGCCGCCGCGATGCTGGCGGCGCCGGAGGCGGCGACGACCACGCTGGCCTTCATCGCCGCCGGGATCGGCATCGCGCTGCATGTCCTGCTGCCGCCGGCGGCGGAAGAGAACGCGGAGGCAATCCTGCTCGCCGCATCCGCCGGCATGTGACCGGCCGCGCCGCTGCTGAGGCCGCGCCGCTCTCTATCGTCACCGACCTGAAGGAACTGACCATGTTCGCACGCCGCCACTTCCTGGCCGGCGCGGCCGCCGCCCTGGCTGCCCGCCAAGGCCACGCCGCCGGCTTCCCGGAACGCTCGCTTCGTCTCGTCGTGTCCTCGGCCCCTGGTGCCAGCCTCGACACCCTGGCCCGCATCCTCTCTCCCGCGCTGGCCATCCGGCTCGGCCAGCCGGTGGTGGTGGAGAACCAGGGCGGCGCCAATGGCCTGCTCGCGGCGCAGCAGGTGGCCCGGGCGGACCCCGATGGCCACACGCTGCTGCTCACGGGCGATGCCATCGTGCTGGCCAGCCTGGCGCAGCCGCAGGCCGGCATCGGCTTCGAAACCGCCTTCGCCCCGGTGACCCAGGCGGTGCGCGCGGCGCAGATCCTGGTCACCCATCCGGCGGCGCCGTTCCGCGACATCGCCGGCTACGTCGCCGCGGTGAAGGCGAGGCCCGGCGCGCTGAACATCGGCCTGCCGGCGCAGGGCGGCATCGCCCAGGTGGTGCATGAGCTGCTGGGCCGCCAGCTGGGCGGGCTGAAGGTGGAATACGTCAGCTACCGCGGCGGTGGCCCGGCGATCGCCGATCTGCTGGCCCGCAGCATCGATGCGCTGGTCATCACCCTGCCGGCGATCACCGAGCATGTGCGCCAGGGCAGCATCCTGCCGCTGGCGGTCAGCACCGCAGCGCGGGACCCGGCGCTGCCGGACGTGCCGAGCTTGGCCGAAACGGTGGCGCCGGGCTTCGACGTCGATTCCTGGCAAGGCGTGCTGGCACCCGCGCGCACCCCGGCTGCCGTGGTGGATCGGCTGCATGCCGCCATCGCTGCTGCCCTGGCCGAGCCGGCAGTCGCGGAACGGCTGACTGGTCTTGGCTTCGCCATCACCGCCCTGGGCCCGGAGGCCTTCCGCGCCCGGGCCCGGGCGGTGAGCGAGGCGCTCGCACCGGTCGTCCGTGCCCTCGGAGTATGACGCCCTTCACTGACCCTGCCGGCGAAGGTTGGACACGTCGCCCCCGGCCGTCGTCCGGCGCCGCACTGATCCATCCAGCCCCAATCCATCTTTGAGAGACACCAGATGCTGAACCATAATGGTGCTGCAGGGCGCCGCGCCACCTTGCGCCTGCTTGGCGCCACCGCGCTAATGCCCTTCGTCTCGCCTCTCGCTTCGGCCTCGCCTGAAGCCGCTTGGCCGAGCCGACCAATCCGAGTGGTCGTCCCCTGGCCCGCGGGCGGTCCGACCGATACCTATGCCCGTGCCGTTGCACGGGAGCTCGCGCCCTTGCTCGGCCAGCCGGTTGTGGTGGACAACCGCGCTGGCGCCACCGGCACTGTCGGCATTCAGCATGTCGCCCGCAGCGCAGCGGATGGCTACACGCTGCTGGTCGCCAATACCACGGCCTTCATCGGCAGCGTCGTCGCCCTTGCCGGTACCGTACAATTCGACCCGCTGGTCGACTTCACGCCGATCGGCCTTTTCACCGAATCCGCCAGCATCCTCTGGGCCCATCCCTCGCTGCAGCTCCGCGATTTCCAGGCCCTGCTGGCACGGGCACGAGACAAGGAGCAGCCGGCGCTTGCCTTTGGCACCACTGGCAGCGGCTCCGTCTCCGAGCAGTCGGTCGAGCTGCTGGCGCGGCACTTCGAGCTGGACCTCATCAAGGTGCCCTATCGCGGGACCGCACCGCAGGTGATGGATCTGGTGGCGGGCCATGTGCAGATCGGCACGTCGGATTTCGGCACTGCCGCGCCGCATTTCCGCGACGGCCGGTTGCAGCCATTGCTGAGCGTCGGCCAGGAGCGCCTGACCGAATTGCCCGATGTGCCGTGCATCGTGGAGCTTGGCCTGGCTGAACCGGATTTCACCATCTGGAACGGCATGCTGGCCCCGGCCGCCACGCCGCTCCCCATCGTCGAGCGGCTGCGCATCGCCCTCGCCGCAGCATCGAATACGCCCGCCGTCCTCGAGGTGACAGCCGGCAGTGGCAACAAGGCCATCTTCCAGGCCAGTACAGAAGCGCAGCAGCGGATAGCACGGGAACTCAACAGCCGCCGTGCCTTCGCCCGCAGCATCCCGGCAAGCGCCAGCTGAAGAGAAACCAGTTATGCACCGCCGCCGCAGCATGGCCGGCTCGGGCACGCCCGGAATAACCCGCAGGACATCCGCATTGAAAAAACGGCCCTCCGCTGCCGGCCGGCAGAGCCATGATTTCGAGCGGGTGCTGGGGCCGATCGGCATTGAGGTGAGATGGCCCGCCACGACGCTCTCGTCATCGACCAGGAATTAGCCTTCGGGCCGATCACCCTGAACGCCAACCCGCATCGGAAGCTCTGCAGGAAAGCCAAGGCCCGGCAAAATTGTTGCACAAGCCTGCGCGGGCCTGCAGTGAAGCAGCAGCTATATCCTTCCGGCAGAGCTCGCGAGCCTTGCCGCGAATGAGGCCGGCGATTTGACATGTGCCGTATGCCAACTCCACCCTTCCCACAAAGGCGGGGGTTCCATTCGCCAGGTCCGGGAATGACGACGGCAGGAGGAATGGCCGCACATGTTCGCTTGGCTACGTGACCTTAACGACAAAGAACGGAAAACGATGATCGGCTGCCTCGGCGGCTGGTCGCTCGATGCACTCGATGTGCAGATCTTCAGCTTCGTCATTCCAACACTGCTGACGCTCTGGGGCATCTCCCGCGGCGACGCCGGATTGCTCGGCACCGTCACGCTCCTGGTTTCCGCCTTCGGTGGCTGGCTGGCCGGCGCGCTCTCGGACCGCTACGGCAGGGTCCGGGTGCTGCAGATCACCATTCTCTGGTACGCCGGTTTCACCTTCCTCTGCGGCTTCGCGCAGGACTTCAATCAGCTTTTCATCCTGCGCGCCCTGCAGGGCCTTGGCTTCGGAGCGGAATGGTCGGCAGGGGCCGTGCTGATGGGAGAGGTCATCCGTGATCGCTACCGTGGCCGGGCGGTCGGGTTTGTCCAGAGCGGCTGGGCGATCGGCTGGGGTGCAGCTGCCCTCCTGTACACCGGACTCTTTGCCATGCTGCCCGAGGTGCAGGCATGGCGGGTGATGTTCTGGATCGGCCTCGCGCCGGCGGCGCTGGTCTTCTGGGTACGCCGCCACGTCGAGGAACCGGATGTCTTCAAGGCCCGTCAGGCCAGTGGTGCGGCTGCCGCCACTTCGCCGTTGACCCAGTTGTTCATCGTGCTGAAGCCGCCCTATCTCACCACCACCTGGAAGGTGGCATTGATGGTGACCGGCGCACAGGGCGGCTCCTATGCCTTGTCCGTCTGGCTGCCGACCTTCCTGCGAACGGAGCGGCACCTCTCGGTGCTGAACACCGGCAGTTACCTGCTGGTGCATATCCTCGGCGCCTGGTTCGGCTTCATCGCCGGTGCCTATCTGGCGGATGCCATCGGACGCAAGCGGACTTTCATGATCTCGGCCCTTGGCGCTGCCCTATCGGTCGTCGCCTATGTCACCCTGCCGATCTCGGACACCGTCATGCTGTTATTGGCAGCGCCGCTCGGATTCATCATCTACATGATGTTCTCCGCCATGGGACCGTTCATGACCGAGCTCTATCCAACGGAGGTGCGCGGTACCGGACAGGGCTTCTGCTACAACGTCGGCCGCGCCCTGGGGGCCCTGTTCCCGGCGCTGGTCGGTTTCCTGTCGCAGAGGCTGCCGCTTGGAACCGCCATCGCGATCTTCGCCTTCGCGGCCTATGGCCTGATGGTGCTCGCGCTGCTCCTGCTGCCTGAAACCCGCGGTCGCTCCGTTGCGGACATTGCACCAGCAGGTGAGTAGACGCTTCCTCTGACCGCGGCCGTCTTGGTGAGTGAGCCGCACATTCACCAAGGCACCGCAGGACCTTGTCCAGCACAGCTGTATCAACCTGCGGCTTCCGGCCGTTGGCCTCCTATATGCCTGTAAGTTCGAGAATGGCGCGCGCGGTGTCGATCGATCGCTCGTGTTCAATCGGACCGGCTTGATCCTGGAAGCAGCGACGGCTGGGTTCGGATTGGCCTGCGTCCTGCAAGAACATTCGGAACCTTTTTGCGCCGATGGACGGCTGGCTCGTGTGCTTGAAGACCGGTGCCCGCCATTCCCCGGCTATCACCTTTGCTATCCGAGCCGCCACCAGCGTTCACGCTGATTGTGGACGTCCTGCGGTACAGGCGCTGCGGCAGTCTGGCACGATGTCCTGCTCCCCTCGCTGGGGCAGGATGCGCCTGTGGCCAGTCCGAGGCGGTGTTGATGGCCATCCCGATCATCGAACGGCAGCGGGCGCTTGGCCGGCGCCTGTCTTCTCGTATCACTTGGCGGCGCGACTCCCCGCGGTCTAGAAGACGCCCCAATCCGCGGTCATGGACCGCTTTTGGAGGAAATAGGCCATGACCGTGAATCGCCGCATGCTGCTGGGCGCCGTACCCTTGGTCGGGCTGCTATCGCAACGGCGCAGCCTGGCGCAATCCGCCAACGGGTTGATCCGCCTGGGTGCGCTTACCGACATGTCCGGCACCTACCGTGACGTGGAAGGTCCCACCGGGACCGCCTGCGTCCAGCAGGCCGTGGCCGAGATCATGGCCGAGACACCTGGCCTCCGGGTCGAGATCGTCAGTGCGGACCACCAGAATCGCCCCGATGTCGCCAGCGCCATCGTACGCGAGTGGTTCGACCGCGGCGCGGTCGATGCCCTGGTGCAGGTCGGCAATACCGCCGTCGCCCTGGCCGCGAATACCGTCGCGCGCGAGAAGGACAAGGTGCATCTGAACACCGGTGCGCTGTCCTCGGTGCTGACCGGCGCGCAATGCTCGCCCAATCTCGTCCATGGTCCGCTCGACACCTGGAGCATGGGCCATGCGACGGCGACCGCCGTGACCAAGGCCGGCGGCGATACCTGGTTCTTCGTCACCGCCGACTATGCCTTCGGCCACGCCTTGCAGGAGGACGCGTCGCAATTCGTCCGCGCCGCGGGCGGGCGGGTGCTCGGTGCGGTCCGGCATCCCTTTCCCGGCACGACGGATTTCGCGTCCTTTTTGCTGCAGGCCCAGTCGAGCCGGGCCAAGGTCATCGCCCTGGCGCATTCCGGCGGCGACCTGATCAACTGCATGAAGCAGACCCAGGAATTCGGCCTGACGCGGCGTGGCACCAAGATCGCCGGGCTCGGGACGCTGATCACCGACGTCGTCGCCATGGGCCTGCCGCTCGCCCAGGGGCTGCTGATGACCGAGAGCTTCTACTGGGATCTCAACGACCGGACCCGGGCCTTCTACGCGCGGGTGAAGGGACGGCTGGAGCGGCCGACGATCCTGCCGAACTCGCTGCATGCCGGCGCCTATGCGGCCACGCTGCACTACCTGAAGACGGTGAGGGCGATGGGCGTGGCCGAGGCCAAAATATCCGGCCAGCGGACCGTCGCCGCGATGAAGGGCACGCCGACCGATGACGATGCCTTCGGTCAGGGGGTGATCCGCGAGGACGGCCAGATGATCGCGCCGGTCCATCTGTTCCAGGTGAAGACGCCGGATGAGAGCCGCGGCGCCGGCGACCTTCTCAAGCTGGTCGAGACCGTACCGGCCGATCGGGCGTTTCGTCCCTTGGCGGATGGGGGCTGCCCGATGATCCGGACCTGAGGGGGAGGACGCGCCCGGTCGCTGTCCGCCGCGGCGCGTCCCGTACCGTCTCGCTGTCGTCCCTGGCCGGACCATGCGGGAAGCGGCCGTTGCAGAGCCAGCACATCAGGCGATCTCCGCCTGCTGGCCCTCGGGAAACAGGCGCGCGGAGGCGATACGCGCGCCATCCCGCAGCGCCCGCAGCTTGCCCCATACGATATCCGAGGTCAGGCGTCCCCGCCCGGCCGCCGTATCGAAGCCGCAGTCGGTGCCGGCCAGCACCCGCTTCGGATCGCCGATGACGGCGGCGACCCGTTCGATGCGATCGGCGATCGTCTCGGGATGCTCGATGAAATTCGTCAACGTGTCGATGACGCCGGCGACAAGCAGCTGATCGCTGGCGAGCGGCATGTGCTCGAACAGCCGGAATTCATGGGCATGCCGCGGATTGGCGAATGGCAGCACGAAGCCGCCCACCTTCGCCTGCAGGATCACCGGCAGGATGTCGCGCAGCGGCACGTCGCTGTCGTGCGGGCCTTCGTAGTTGCCCCAGCAGACATGGAGCCGGACGCGGTCGCGCGGGATGTTGCGGATCGCGTGGTTGATGGTGGCGACGACACGCTCCCCGAAGTCGATGAATTCCGCCAGGGGACGGTCGCGGTAGGAGCAATGCCGCTCGAGCGCCAGATCGGGGCAGTCGAGCTGCAGCAGGAAGCCATGCGCGACGATCGCCTCGTACTCGATCCGCAGCGCCTCGCCGAGGGCCGCCAGATAGGCATCATCCGTTGCGTAATGCCGGTTCTGGACGATGGCAGCGACGATGCCGGGCGAGGGTGCGGCCAGGAATGCCTCGACGAAGCGCCCTTTCACCGGCTGGAGCGCCGCGCGGAAGACGTCGCATTCATCGACCATGACGCCGTCGTCGATGTAGGAGACCTCGGCGACCGCCGCCGGCAGGTAGCTGGTGTTGCTGACGGCTTCCTTGGCCGTCGATTGCTCCAGGAACTGCGCCTTGAATTCGGGATAGCTGTCGATATCCTGCCAGCCGTGACGGGTGCCGCCTTCGCCCAGGCCGGTCAGCCGGTGGCGTAGATAGAGCGCGAAGGAATCGCGCTGCTGTTCGCCGTTGTTGATGACGTCGAGGCCGGCTTCGACCTGCTTCGGCACGATCGCCCGCACCGCGGCGCGGCCTTCCTCGGCGGCCACGGACTCGTCGACCGCACGGCCCATGGAACGCTGCGCATACAGCCGCGTGAGGGAAGGCGGACGCGGCAGGCTGCCGGTATGCGTCGTCAGGATCCGGGTCTCGCTGCGCTGCATCCTCGGTGTTTCCTATTTTCCTGGTGGCTGCGACTGGTTGCCGAGCTTACGCGCAAGCGCCCGTCGCGGGCACTATCCGTATCCAACGGGATCATGAAACGGGCCAGGTCCGTCCTTCGATACCGATGCGCCGGCACGCCGCATCACGGCTCCGGCGCGTCCTGCCTCGGCGGCAACGCCGGCACCTCGGGATTTCCCTCCTGCTGGTCGCGGTAGAACGCCGCGCGGGACAGCAGGATGAACGTGACCGGCGTGGTGACCACCATGAAGATCCCGATCAGCACCTCATGCAAGACCAGGCGCGTCTGCAAAACCGAGAAGAACAGCATCGAGGCCAGCAGGATGGAGCCGATGCCGAGCGTCGTGCCCAGGGTCGGGGCATGGATGCGGTCGTAGAAGCTGCGCAACCGCAGCAGCCCGACCGATCCGACAAGGGCCAGTCCGGCCCCGAGCAGCAGCAGGACGGATACCGGCACCGCGGCCCAAAGGGGAAGCTCCGCCGCCTGCATCATTCGATGACCTCTCCGCGCATGAGGAATTTCGCCAGTGCCGAGGTGGCGACGAAGCCGAGCAGCGCGATGATCAGGGCCGCCTCGAAATAATGCGTGCTGCCGGTCCGGATGCCGAAGACCAGCAGCAGCAGCATCGCATTGACATAGATCGTGTCGAGCGCGAGCACGCGGTCCTGCGCCCGGGGGCCCCGCAGCATGCGAACGGCGGCGCAACCCATCGCCGCCACCAGCATCAGCTGCGCCAGGAACACCGACCAGCCGAGCAGCGCGGCGCTCATTCGAATATCGCCATCAGCCGGCGCTCCCAGTTGTCCTTGACGGTGCGGACCCAGGTCTCCTCATCGACCAGGTCGAGCACGTGCAGCAGCACGGTGCTCTCCGCCCGGTCGTATTCCACCCATACCGTGCCCGGCGTCGCGGTCAGGATGCAGGCCAGGGCCGCCAGGCCATAGGGGCTGCGCATGTCGAGCGGAATGCGCACGAAGCCCGAACGCCGCGTCCCCGCCTGGCCGGGCCACAGGATGATTTTGGCGACCGCATGATTGGACCGCACAACCTCCACCAGTACCATCCACAGGAGACCCGGCACGGCGCCAAGCCGGTGAAGCCTCGCCTCCGGCGGTGGCAGCGCCACCAGCGCCCAGGATCCGCCGAGAGCCAGCGCACCGCCGAGCAGGAGGGTGCCCGGCGTCAGGCTTCCGGCCAGCAGCAGCCACAGCGCCAGCAGCGCCAGCGCAAACAGCGGATAGGGAATGAGCCGGGCCATTCAGCGCCCTCCCGGGATCGCCGGGGGGATCGCCGGGGGCGCCGCCAGCACGCCGGCCAGGTAGCCCTGCGGCGCGTAAAGCGCATCGGCCGTCGCCTGCATATACCCCATCACCGGGCCTGCGCCGGCCGTCAGCGCGGCACATAGCAGCAGCAGCACCCCGATCGGCACGATCTCCAGCAGGCTGATCCGCGGGATCCGGCCGGTAGGAGAGGCCCAGAACAATTCGATCCCGGCGCGCACCGCCGCGATGAGCGTCGCCAGCCCCGACAGGATCAGCGCCGCCATCAGCACCCAGGTCATGGCGGGCACCCCGGCAGCGCTCGGCCGCAGCAGCGGCGCCAGGATGGCGAATTTCGCCAGGAAGCCGGACAGCGGCGGCAACCCGGCAAGCAGCAGGGCGCAGATCATGAAGGCCAGGCCCAGGATGGCGACGGTGCCGGGGATGGCGATCCCGACCTCGTCCGGCTCGTCCGGCTCCTCCTCCTCGCCGGTGCCGAAAGCCTCGCGCGTCACCGCGAGCACATCGGCGCCGACCTCACGGCCGCGCTCGACGATTTCGATCAGCAGGAAGAAGCTGCCGATGGCGAGGACCGAGCCGGCCAGATAGAACAGCGCGCCCGCCGTCACCGCCACCTGTCCGGTGCCGATCGCCGCCAGCAGCGTGCCGGAGGAGATCATCAGGCTGGCCCCGGCGAACCGCGACAGGTTCTGCGTCGCCAATACGGCGAGGGTGCCGAAGGCAATGGTCAGCAACCCGCCGATCGTCAGCCAGGTCCCGCCGAAGCCGGCGGATGCGCCGGTATCCCCGCCGAACAGCAGCAGCCAGACCCGCAGCACCGCATAGATGCCGACCTTGCTCAGGATGGAGAGGATCGCCGCCGCCGGCGCGCTCGCCGCGGCATAGGTCGCCGGCAGCCAGAAGCCCAGCGGCCACATCGCGGCCTTGATGAGGAAGGCGACGCCGAGAAGCGCGGCCCCCGCCTCCAGCAGGGCCCGGTCCTCGACGGCGACATCACGCATGCGGTTTGCGAGATCCGCCATGTTGAGCGTGCCGCCGATGCCGTAGATCACGCTGACGCCGATCAGGAACAGCAGCGAGGCGACCAGGTTGACGACGATGTAGTGCAGCCCCGCCCGCACCCGCGCCGTGCCCGAGCCATGCAGCGCCAGGCCATAGGAAGCGGCCAGCATCACCTCGAAGAAGACGAACAGGTTGAACAGGTCCCCGGTCAGGAAGACGCCGTTCAGCCCCATCAGCTGGAATTGGAACAGCGGATGGAAATGGGGGCCCGCACGGTGCCAGCGCGCCAGGGAGAAGACGAAGGCGGCCAGGCCGAGGAGGCTGGTCAGCAGCAGCATCAGCGCCGAGAGCCGGTCCAGCACCAGCACGATGCCGAATAGCGCAGGCCAGTCGCCCAGCCGGTAGACCCGCACGACCGGGCCATCCGCCAGCACCATCAGCATGATGGCCAGCACGACGAGGCCGACGGTCGAGGCGAGGCCGAGCAGCACCGTCGCACCGCGCCAGCGGTCGCGGACCAGGATCATGGCGATCCCCGCCAGCATCGGCAGGATGACCGGCGCGATGATGAGGTGGTCCATCCAACCCGTCATGGCTCGCGCTCCCGGCCATCCACATGGTCGGTCCGGGTCAGGCCGCGGGTCGCCAGCAGCACGACCAGCAGCAGCGCCGTGGTGGCGAAGCCGATGACGATGGCGGTCAGCACCAGGGCCTGCGGCAGCGGGTCCGCGTAGCGCGCCAGGGTGCCGGCCTCGCCGGCCTGCAGGATGGCGGCCGCGCCGGTGCGCAGCCCGCCGGTCGAGAAGATGAACAGGTTCACGGCATAGGACAGCAGCGCCAGGCCGATGATCACCTGGAAGGTGCGCGGCCTCAGCAGCAGCCAGACCCCCGAGCCGGCGAGGATGCCGATGCCGAGCGAGAGGACCAGTTCCATCAGTCGTCTCCCGCGGGCATCGGCGCATGGTCCCGCACCGGCACCGCGGCGGCGATGCGCGGCGTCGCGCGATGCGCGCGGACCGACTGATGCGCCAGCGCCACCAGCATCAGCAGGGTGGCGCCGACGACCAGGGCGAAGACGCCGATATCGAAGATCAGCGCGCTGGCCATCGGCACCTTGCCGATGAGCGGCAGGTCGACATAGGCGAAGTAGGAGGTGAGGAAGGGCAGCCCGAAGGGCCAGGCGGCGAGCCCGGTGCCGGCCGCCAGCAGCAGGCCAGTACCGATCCAGAGATGCGGCCGCAACCGCAGCCGGTCCTCCGTCCAATCCGTCCCGCCGATCATGTATTGCAGGATGATGGCGATCGCCACGACCATGCCCGCCGAGAAGCCGCCGCCCGGCAGGTCGTGGCCCCGCAGCAGCAGGAAGATCGCCACCAGCACGATGACCGGGAAAAGCAGCCGCGTCAGCACGGCGGGAACCAGCAGCCAGTCGGTCCCCGGCTGGCCCGCGTTGCCATGCGAGACCGCGCCATCCGCGTCGCGCTGGTGCTCCGGGACCTCCAGGCTGTCGGGGGCGGGGCGGAAGCGGCGCAGCAGCGCGAAGGTGGCGAGCGCCACGGCGGCGACGACGACGATCTCGCCGAGCGTGTCGAAGCCGCGGAAATCCACCAGGATGACATTGACCGCATTGGTGCCGCCGCCCTCGGTATAGGCGCGTTCCAGGAAGTGGCGCGCCAGCAGGTCCGGCGGCGTGCGGGTCATCACCGCATAGGCCATCGCGGCCATGCCGGTTCCCGCCCCCGCCGCGATGCCGAGGTCGCGCAGGCGCCGGGTGCGGGTCAGCACTTCCGCGGCCTGCCTCCTGCGGCCCTGTCCATCCCGGCCCTGCCCATCCTGGCTCTGGAAGCGCTTCGGCAGCCAGCGCAGGCCGAGCAGCAGCAGCACGGTGGTCACGACCTCGACCGTGAGCTGGGTCAGCGCGAGGTCGGGCGCGGAGAACCAGACGAAGGTGACGCAGACCACCAGCCCGGCCCCGCCGACCAGGATCAGCGCCGCCAGCCGGTGGAATTTCGCCTGCCACGCCGCCCCCAGGGCGCAGGCCGCCCCCACCACCCAGATCATGGCGAGGATCGGGTCCACCGGCGTCGGGGGCAGGTTGCCGGGCCCGAAGCCCCGCAGCCATACGGCGCCGCCCCCCGCCAGGATGGCGGTGCCGAGGACCAGCCGCAGCTGCGGCTGCAAACGCCGCGTGCCCGCCCGCTGCTCGAGCACCCGGGCCAGGCGCCAGGAGACGTAGACCATGGTCCGCTCGAAGATGCGCTGGCCTTCCAGCCGGCGGATCCAGGGCGGCCCGTCCTGGCCGGTGCGCAGATAGCGTTGCAGGAAGGTGTACAGCAGGACGCCGCCGCCGAGCGCCGCGACGCTCATCAGCAGCGGCAGGTTGAAGCCGTGCCAGACCGCCAGGCTATAGACCGGCGTGGCGGCGCCCAGCACCGAACGCGCGGCGATATCGAGGAACGGCCCCACCGTCGCGGCCGGCAGCACGCCGACCATGATGCAGGTGAGCACCAGGATCTCCACCGGGAAGCGCATCCAGGTCGCCGGCTCATGCGGCTTGCGGGGCAGGTCGGTCGGGTCGGGGCCGAAGAAGGCGCCATGGATGAAGCGCAGCGAATAGGTCACGCTGAAGGCGCTCGCCAGCAAGGCGGCGAAGGGCAGGATGTTCAGCAGCGGGGAGACCGGCACCTCCGCCGAAAGCGCCTCGGCGAAGAACATCTCCTTCGAGATGAAGCCGTTCAGCAGCGGCACGCCGGCCATCGCGGCGGCGGCGACCAGGGCCAGCCGCGCGGTGAAGGGCATCGACCGGTTCAGCCCCGACAGGCGGCGGATGTCGCGCGTGCCGGTCTCATGGTCGATGATGCCGGCCGCCATGAACAGCGAGGCCTTGAAGGCCGCATGGTTCATGGTGTGAAAGATGGCCGCGACCAGTGCCAATTCGCTTTTCAGCCCGAGTAGCAGCGTGATCAGCCCGAGATGGCTGATGGTCGAATAGGCCAGCAGCCCCTTCAGGTCGTTCTGGAAGATGGCGATATAGGCGCCGAGCACCAGCGTGATCAGCCCGGCCAGGCCGACCGTCCAGCCCCAGGCATCGGTGCCCGCCATCACCGGCCATAGCCGGATCAGCAGGAAGATGCCCGCCTTCACCAGCGTGGCCGAATGCAGATAGGCCGAGACCGGCGTCGGCGCCGCCATCGCATGCGGCAGCCAGACGTGGAACGGGAATTGGGCGCTTTTCGTCAGCGCCCCGAGCACGACGAGGATCAGCGCCACGAGATACAGCGGATGCTCGCGGATCCGGTCGCCCGCGGCGAGCACCACGTCGAGGTCGTAGCTGCCGACGATATGGCCGAGCACCAGCATGCCGGCGAACAGGGCCAGCCCGCCCGTGGCGGTGATGGTGAGCGCCATCCGCGCGCCGTCCCGCGCCGCCGCCAGATGATGCCAATAGCCGATCAGCAGGAAGGAGAAGAGGCTGGTCAACTCCCAGAAGAAGGCCAGCTGGATCAGGTTGCCGGAGATTACTATCCCCGTCATCGAGCCCATGAAGGCCAGCAGGAAGGAGAAGAAGCGCGGCACCGGATCGTCGGACGACATGTAGTACCGGGCATAGAGCACCACGAGCGCGCCGATCCCGGTCACCATCCCGGCGAACAGCCAGGCGAAGCCGTCGACCCGCAGCACCAGGTTCAGCCCGAGGGTCGGCATCCAGGCGAATTCGGCCCGCAGCACGCCGCCGGCCGCCACCGTCGGATAGGCGGCCCAGACCAGGCCAAGGCTGACGAGGGCGATGGCGCCGGCCAGCCCGGCCGCGGCATTGCGCGCATGGCTCGGCAGCAGCCCGGCCACGACCGCGCCCGCGAAAGGCAGGATGACCAGGGCGAGGAGCAGCAGGGCATCGGGCATCCGGTCTTCCTATGCTTGGCCGGGCAGCGGGCCGATGCGAATCAAAGGGCCTCGGTCACGCCGGCGGCCGGCCGACCATGCCGGTGCAGCAGCGCGACGACCTCCTCGCCGGACGCTACGGCCCGAAGCTGGCGTAGCACCAGCGGTTCCCGCAAGGCCCGGCAGGTCTCCGACAGGGCGGGCAGGAAGCCTTCCGGCGAGGCTTCCGGCCAGAGTACCAGGATGACGAGATCGACCGGCTCGTCGTCCTTCGCCTCGTAGTCGATCGGCCGCCGGAGCCGCGCGAAGAGCATGACCGGCGGAGCCTCGCCGGCCAGCCGGGCATGCGGCAGCGCCACGCCCCTGCCGAGGGCGGTGGAGCCCAGTGCCTCGCGCGCCTGCAGGGCGTCCAGGATTTCCTTTTCCGGGCGGCCGAGCCTTTGGGCGGCTTGGGCGGCGAGCGTCTGGAGCAGGCTGCGCTTGTTGCCGGCAGCCAGGTCGAGGATGACGTCGTCGGCCGAGATGCGATCCGTGATCCCCATGGGATTCTCCCTTGTGGCGAGAGGCGGCAATTCCCTCGCCTGCGTGCAGCCGGGCCGCCTTACTGCCGATGGCGCCGCGGCATCCTGTCCCTAAACGGGGGGCGGCCTCCATCGTCGCATTTGCAAAGGCTGCACCGCCTAATGGATGCATTAAGCAAAAGCAATCCTCGCCCGGCCTGG
>JAQGIA010000678.1 GCA_028291445.1 Belnapia sp. | reverse complement strand
CCAGCCGCCGCAGCGCGACGTAGTGTTCGGCGAAGCGCATGTCGTAGCAGATGGTGCAGCCGAAGGTGATGCCGCCGGCCTCGAAGGTCACCAGCCGGTCGCCGGCGCCATAAAGCGCGCTCTCGCGGTAGCCGGTGCCATCGGGCGCCACGATGTCGAACATGTGGATCTTGCGGTAGCGGGCGATTTCCGCCCCGTCCGGGTCGAAGACCACGGTGGTGTTGTAAAGTTTCGTCGGGTCGTCTCCGGCCCCCGGCGCTTCGATCATCGAGCCGCCATGCACATGGATGCCATGTGCCCGCGCCAGCCCGCGCAGCAGCTCATAGGCCGGCCCGCCCTCGCCGCCGCCAACAGGAAGCACCTCGGCCGCCACCTGCCGGCTCTCCCGCCCACCGCCGAGGTTGGTCCAGGTCTCCGGCAGGCAGACCATACCCGGCCGGTCGGCCGCCACCGCGGCCTCGATCAGCCGCCGGGCCTGGTCGAGATTGGCCTGCTTCTCACTGCCCTGATTCATCTGGATGACGCTGACGCGCATCGTCACTCTCCGCCGGATCGGCGCATCAAGCCCCGGCGTGACCGCCAGGGCAAGCAGGACCGGTGCAGGTGCGGCCGATGCAGGCCGGCCCGCCTAGTCCAGCCGCGGCTCCGCCCGGCCCCGGCGGGAGGTATCCGGCCAGGCGGCCGGGGGGGGCACCGGCGGCGTCGCCCGCAGCACCGGCTCCGGCATCGCCATCCGGCTGCTGCGCTGCGGCAGGTCGACCCAGTCATCCGTCACCGTCCCGCGCCGCGGCGCATCGGCCAGGCGCATGGTGAGCAGGCGAAGCTCGCCCTGCAACTCGTCGAGCTGCGCCTCGATCGATTCCAGCCGTCCCTTCACGCCGAAGACGCTGAAGGGCATCAGCAGATAGGCGAGGCCGACCAGCAGCAGCACCAGCAGCGCCAGCGGCCCGGTCCAATCCGGCAGGCCGGGTATGGCGAGCCGTGCGGCCAAATCCTGCAACAGCCCCATCCGCTCCTCACTCGAGCACGATCATCCGAGGCGGAATCGCCGAAGGACATGAATCACGCGACAGACCGGCAAGCTAGACCATGATCGGCGCTTTTGTCAGCGCCGATCATGATTTCAGCCCCCGGTGACGCTCATATGCCGCGCCAGCGCCGGCGCCGGCTGCCGGCGGTCGATGATGAAATCATGGCCCTTGGGCTTGCGCAGCATCGCCGCCTCGATCGCCGCCCGCAGGCCGTCCTCGCCGACCGCGGGGTCGCGCAGCGGCGCCCGCAGATCGGCCGCATCCTCCTGGCCGAGGCACATGTACAGGGTCCCGGTGCAGGTCAGCCGTACCCGGTTGCAGGTTTCGCAGAAATTATGGGTCATCGGCGTGATGAAGCCGATTCGCCGGCCGGTTTCCTTCACCGTGAAGTAGCGGGCCGGCCCGCCGGTGCGGTAGTCGGTTTCCTCCAGCGTCCAGTGCTCCCGCAGCCGGGACCGCACCATGGAGAGCGGCAGGTACTGGTCCGCCCGGTCGCCGCTGATGGCGCCGAGCGGCATGGTCTCGATCAGCGTCAGGTCGAGGCCATGCTCGCCGCACCAGGTGAGCATCCGGTCGTACTCGCCCTCGTTCACGCCCTTCAACGCCACGGCGTTGATCTTCACCGCCAGCCCGGCCGCCTTGGCGGCGAAGATGCCGTCCATCGTCTTGCCCAGATCGCCCCAGCGGGTGACGGATTTGAACACCGCCGGATCGAGCGTATCCATCGAGACGTTGATGCGCCGCACCCCGGCCGCGTAGAGGTCGTCGGCCAGCTTGGTGAGCTGGGTGCCGTTGGTGGTGATGGTCAGTTCCTTCAGGCCACCCGCCGTACCGATGCGGGCGCCCAGGCTGCGGACCAGCTCGATCACGTTGCGCCGCACCAACGGCTCGCCGCCGGTCAGCCGGATCTTTTCCACGCCGAGCCCGATGAAGGCGCCGCAGAGCCGGTCCAGCTCCTCGAGCGTCAATACTTCCCGCTTGGGCAGGAAGGTCATGTCCTCCGCCATGCAATAGGTGCAGCGCAGGTCGCAGCGGTCAGTGACGGAAACGCGGAGGTAGGAGATCCGCCGGCCGAACGGATCAATCATGACAGGGACCCCGGTATTGCGATGTGAAGGCCATTCATTTGGACCGCACCCCCCCTGATCCGCAAGGCCTCCGGGCCAAACTCGTCTTTGGGCCAAGCCCAACCTGCGGACCAAGCTGGCTCATCCGGCGTCCTCGGCGGCAAGTTCGAGCTGCACCACGGCGGCATTGATCAGCACTTTGCCGGCATGCTCGAAGTTCACCGTGATCCGGTCGCCGATCACGGATTGGACCTGGCCGGTCCCCCAATCGGGCCGCGCCGGATGAAATACCCGCATCCCTGGTTCCAGAAGTCCCGGCAATGGATCACCTTGCAGCGGATGCCATGCAATCATTCGCTAAGCTCCGGATGCTAGCCCAGGCGGCTGCCTGCAGGAAACCGCCGATGACATCCAGCCTCGACACCCGGCTCGCCAGCATTCTCTGCGCCAGGCTTTGCCACGACCTCGGTGGCGTCATCGGCGGGCTCACCGGCACGCTCGACCTGGTGCAATCGACCGACGACGAGATGATGGCCTTGGCGCGGGAGACCGCCGTCGCGCTGCGCCAGCGGCTGCGGCTCTATGCCGCTGCCTGGGGCGGGCCGACCGCCGAATACGATGCGGCGGCGCTGGCCGGCATGCTGCTCGGCTCGCCGGCCTCGCCGCGGGTGCAATTCGCGCTCGATGCGCTGTCGCCCGGCGCGATGGTGCCGGCCTCGCTGGTGCCGATCGTGCTGAACGCCGCCCTGCTGGGGGCCGAGGCGATGCCGCGCGGCGGCACGGTGGTGCTGTCCGGGCTGCTGGCCGGACTGGCCGAGGCCGGGCTGGTGGTGGCGTTGGAGCCAGCCGTCGGCCGGGCCGGCGCCAGCCCGGCCGCCTGGCCGGCGCCGCTGCTGGC
>JAQGIA010000674.1 GCA_028291445.1 Belnapia sp. | reverse complement strand
GCTTCTCGAACAGCTCGCGCGCCTCGCGCAGCGGCAGCGTCATGATCTCGCTGCTGCGGTCGAGCTTCAGCATGGCCGGCGCCGCCGAGCCCACCTCGGGCGGCAGCATCTCGGCCCGGATCGGCTCGCGCGCCTCGCCCGGCGCCATGATCAGCAGCCAGTCGATCAGGTTGCGCAGCTGGCGGACGTTGCCCGGCCAGTCATAGGCCTGCAGGGCCGCCATGGCATCCTCGGCCAGCTCGCGTGAGGCCATGCCGGAGGTCTCGCCCGAACGGGTCATGAAATGCCGGGCCAGCGCCGGCACATCCTCCCGCCGGTCGCGCAGCGCCGGTATCCGCAGCGGCACCACGGCCAGGCGATAGTACAGATCCTCGCGGAACCGCCCGGCGGCGATCTCGGCCTGGAGGTCCCGGTTGGTGGTGGCGATGACCCGCACATCCACCTTCACCCGCGTCGCCCCGCCGATCCGCTCGAAGCCCTGTTCCTGCAGGGCGCGGACGATCTTGCCCTGGGTCTCCAGCGGCATGTCGGCGACCTCGTCGAGCAGCAGGGTGCCGCCATGGGCACGTTCCAGCACGCCGGCGCGGCGCGGCGCGGCCAGCGCATCGGTGCCGGCCTCCAGGCCGAACAGCTCCTCCTCGAAACGGGCCGGGTTCAGCGTGGCGCAGTTCAGCGCGACGAAGGGCCCGTCGGCCCGGCGCGACCGCGCATGGATCATTCGCGCCGCGACTTCCTTGCCGACGCCGGCCGGGCCGGTGACCAAGACGCGGCTGCCGGTCGGCGCCACCCGGTCGATCGCCGCCCGCAATTGGGCGATGCCGGGCGAGGTGCCGACCAGCTCGGATTCCGGGCCGGCACGCAGCCGCAGCTCGGAATTCTCCCGCCGCAGCCGGGCGGCTTCCAGGGCGCGGGCCACCACCAGCAGCAGCCGGTCCGAATTGAACGGTTTCTCGATGAAGTCGTAGGCGCCCTGCTGGATCGCCCGCACCGCCGTCTCGATGGTCCCGTGGCCCGAGATCATCACCACGGGCAGTTGCGGTTCCTCCCGATGCAGCGCCGCCAGGATGCCGAGCCCGTCCAGCTTCGAATTCTGCAGCCAGATATCGAGCACGACCATGGACGGCCGACGCTGCTTGAAGGCCACTAGCGCCTGGTCCGAATTCGCCGCCTGCCGGGTTTCGTAGCCTTCATCCGAAAGGATGCCGTCGATCAACGCCCGGATATCCGGCTCGTCATCCACGATCAGGATGTCATGCGCCATGCGCGCGCCTCATGCTGCCATCCGGCGAATGATCATTGGATTCTGTCTCCGTCCCTGCCCGTTCCGTTCCAGAGGGCCGATCCAGCGCGCGATCCGCCCCGGGCCGCCAGGGCAGGATGAGCACCGCCCGGGCGCCGCCGCGGCCGGATGGCGCCGCCCGGGGACGATCCTCCAGCCCCAGCCTCCCGCCATGGTCCTCCATGATCTTCTTCACGATGGCAAGGCCGAGGCCGGTTCCTTTCGGTTTGTGCGTGACATAGGGCTCGGCCAGCCGCTCCCGCTCATCCCCCTGGGGCAGGCCGATTCCATCATCCTCGATGGCGATGGCCACGGCATCCTCCCCCGGCTCCAGGCGCACGGTGATGTGTCCGAGCACGGCGGCGGGGCCGCCTTCGCGTGCCGGCGATTCGGCGGTGGCCTCGCCGGCAGCCTCCCCACCGGCCTCCTCGGCTGCCCGCATGGCGACGGCATCCGCCGCATTCATCAGCAGGTTGGTCAGCGCCTGGCCCAGCAACCGGCGGTCGCAGGGCACCACCGGGCCGCGGGAGCCTTCGCCGCCCGGCAGCTCGACCGCATAGACGATGCCGGGATGCGCATCGCGCTGCAGCACCAGCGCCTCGCGCAACACCTGGGCCAGATCCTCCGGCCGGATCACCGGCTGGGGCATTCGGGCGAAGGCGGAGAATTCATCGACCATCCGGCCGATGTCGCCGACCTGGCGGACAATCGTATCGGTGCAGGCGACGAAGGTCTCGGGGTCGTTGGTGATCTGCTTCAGGTAGCGTCGCTTCAGCCGCTCCGCCGAGAGCTGGATCGGGGTCAGCGGGTTCTTGATCTCATGCGCGATGCGCCGGGCGACATCGGCCCAGGCCGCCTTGCGCTGGGCGGAGAGCAATTCGGTGATGTCGTCGAAGGTCAGCACGAAGCCGGCGATTTCGCCATGACCACCGGTGCCTCCCTTCTCCTGGCCGTCCCGTTCCGTCCCAAGCCGCCCTTGGCCATGCCGCTCCTCGCCGATCTGCGCCAGCAGCGTCCGGCGGTTGCTGGGCGGGCCGATGCGGATCTCCGCGGTCCTGCCCCGCTCGCCGAGACTGGCCTCTCCCAGCCTGGCCTCGCCCAGCTTGGCTTCCCCCAATCCACCATCGACGAGTGTATCAGCGGCCGATAGCGCACCCGGTTCCAGCAACACGGCGAATTCCGGCACCACATCGGCCAGCTTCTGGCCGATGGCGGCATCGTGGTCGATGCCGAGCAGGGCGCTGGCCCGGCGGTTGGGCAGGTTGATCCGCCCATCCGTCTCCAGCCCGACCACCCCGGCGGAGACGCCGGAGAGCACCGTCTCGGTGAAGCGGCGCCGGTCGTCGAT
>JAQGIA010000663.1 GCA_028291445.1 Belnapia sp. | reverse complement strand
TCGGCGTTGAGGCATATCAGGGTCTGACGCAGCCGCGGTCTCCCGCACCCCGCGTGTCGGCCCATAACCACCCCCTGCCCTTTCACCACTCTGTATCTTTTCAACCCGTGCCGTTGCGCGCCCTGCCGGCCGGCCCCGCCATTCCCTGCCCAAGCATGGCCACGCCGGCCGCGACGGTGGCCCCCAGCCTGAAGCGGGCGCTCGATATCGCCGGCGCCAGCGGGCTGCTGCTGCTGACCTTGCCGGTCTTCCTGCTGCTGGCCCTGCTGGTGCGCGCGGATGGTGGCCCGGCCTTCTATGCGCATGAGCGGATCGGCCGTGGCGGCTGCCGTTTCGGCTGCCTCAAGTTCCGCTCCATGGTGACCGACAGCGCCGCCCGGCTCGAAGCCCTGCTGGCGCATGACCCGGCGGCGCGGGCCGAGTGGGAAGCCTCCCGCAAGCTGCGGCACGACCCGCGCATCACCTGGATCGGCCGGTTCCTGCGGGCCAGCAGCCTGGACGAGCTGCCCCAGCTCATCAACGTGCTGCGCGGCGACATGAGCCTGGTCGGCCCCCGGCCGGTCATCGCCGCCGAGCTCGCCGCCCATTACGGCGCCGCCGCTGCCCATTACATGTCGGTCCGCCCCGGCATCACCGGCCTTTGGCAGGTCAGCGGCCGGTCGGACACCAGCTACGACACGCGGGTGGCGCTCGACGTGCGCTATGCCACCAACCCCTCGCTGCTCGAGGATCTGCGGATTCTCCTGCGCACCCCCGCCGTGGTGCTGCTGCGGCGCGGCGCCTACTGAAGGCCCCCACTTGACCGGGGACCGCGGCGCTGGCACGGCGCCGCGGCACGCTTCGAAGGACATGATGGCCAATCCGGCAGAGTCCCGCACCCGCGGCCGCACCATGGTCGCGGGTGTCCTGTGGAATGGGCTTGGCCGCGGGCTGCCGCTGCTGCTGGCCCTGGTCCTCACCCCCATCCTCATCCATCAGCTCGGGCTCGACCGCTGGGGGCTGTTCACTCTGGCGCTCGCCATGGTCGGGGTCTTCGGGGTCTTCGACTTCGGCGTCGGCCAGGCGCTGACCCGGGCGCTGTCCGAACGGATCGGCGCCGGGCGGAACTCGGATGCGGCGGAGCTGGTGGAAGCCGCCATCGGCGCCCTGCTCGGCATCAGCATCCTGGTCGCCATCGGCCTCTGGGTCTTCGTCCCGGTCCTGGTCGACCGCATCCTGCAGGTGCCGCCCGGGCTGCGCGACCAAGCGATCGGCGCCATGCGGGTGCTGGCCGCGGCGGCGCCGCTGGTGGTGCTGAATGCCGCGCTCTGGGGCGTGCTGGCCGCCTACCAGCGCTTCCGCGCCGCCAACCTCGTCACCATCCCGGTCAACCTGTTCTACTACCTCGGCCCGGTGCTGGTGCTGCTGGTCTGGGACAGCCTGGTCGGCGTCATGCTGGCACTGGTCGCCTGCCGGCTGGCCAATACGCTCTCCTATCTCTGGCTGATCCGCCCGCTGCTACCCGGCTTCGGGCTGCGGCGGCCGAAGCTGGCGCTGGTCGTGCCGCTGTTGCGGCTCGGCGGCTGGATGACCTTCTCGGGGCTGCTGACCCAGGCGCTGCTATACGCCGACCGCTTCCTGATCGGCGCCATCCTCACCCTTTCGGCGGTCGCCTTCTATGCCACGCCACTCGACCTGGTGCTGCGGGTCTGGATCCTGCCGGTCGCGGTGGCGCAGACCTTGCTGCCGGCCTTCGCCTCCTCCTTCGCCACTGCCCCGGCACCGACCGCGGCGCTGCTGCGGCGGGGCGGGCTGCTGGTGATGCTGCTGGTCTTCCCGGCCTGCCTGCTGCTGGTCGGCGGCGCACGGGAAATCCTGTGGCTGTGGCTTGGCCAGGGCTTCGCCGAGGGCAGCGGCCGGGTGCTGCAATGGCTTGGCTGCGGCATCTTCTTCAGCTGCGTCGCCTTCGCCCCCAATAGCCTGATCGATGCCATCGGCCGGCCGGATGCGACGGCGAAATTCGCCCTGCTCCAGGCGCTGGTCTTCCTGCCCCTGGCGGTGCTGCTGATCCGCCTGGCCGGGATCGAGGGCGCCGCCATCGCCTGGACGCTGCGGGCGGCGACCGATTGCGCCGGCAAGCTCTGGCTGTTGAGCCGGCTCTACCCGCCGGCCACCACGGCGGCACGACGGCTGGCGGTGCCGATGCTGGCCGGCGGCGCCGGGTTGTTGCTGGTCCTGGCCATGCCCGGCCTGCCCAGCCTGGTCGGGGCCGGTGCCCTGGCGCTCGCCGGGTTTCTCGTCGCTGCCTACCGCACCCTAGATCCGCTGGAGCGCGGCCACCTCGGCAGCATGATCCGCCACCCCGGGCTGCTGCTGCGCCCCAACTTGCCGGATTCCGGGTCGCCATGACGCCCCCGCTCGCCATCAACGGCCGCTTCCTCACCCAGCGCATAACCGGCGTGCAACGCTTCGCCACCGAGATCACCCAGGCGCTGGATGCCATGGCGGCCGAGGGGCTGCTGCCCAGCGCCCGGCTGCTGCGCCCGGCGGCTGGCACGCCCTCCCCCTTCCCCCATCTGCGGGACGAGGCCTTCGGCCGGCTGCGCGGCCAGGCGTGGGAACAGCTCGAATTGCCGTTTCGGGCGCGCGGCAGCCTGCTGGTCAACCTCGGCAACACCGCACCGCTCGCGCCCCCTCCTCTCGGTCTGGGGCGGCGGCAGGCGGTGGTGATCCACGATGCCGGGGCCTTCGACACGCCGGAAAGCTATTCCGCCGCCTTCCGAGGCTGGTACCGCAGCCTGCACCGCGCCTTGCCACGGCTGGGGACCCGGTTGCTGACGGTTTCGGAATTCTCCCGCGGCCGCATCGCGCATCACCTCGGCATCGCCCCGGCGCGGATCGGCGTGGTGCACGAGGGCGGCGAGCATATCCTGCGGGCGCCGGCCGATACCGCCGTCCTGGCCAGGCACGGGCTGCTGCCGGGGCGCTTCGTCCTGGTGGTCGGCACCAGGGCCGCCCACAAGGGCCTCGCCGGCCTGGCCGAAGCGCAGGCGCTGCTGGCGGCACGCGGCCTGACCCTGGCCGTCGCCGGCGCCGCCGATGCCAGCGTCTTCCGCAACGCCAGTGACCCGGAAGGCCAGGCGGTGACCCCGCTCGGCCGGGTAACGGATGCCGAGCTGCGCGCGTTGTATGAAGCGGCGCTCTGCCTGATCTTCCCCTCCCGCTACGAGGGCTTCGGCCTGCCGCCGCTGGAGGCCATGACCTGCGGCTGCCCGGTCATCGCCACCGCCGCAGCCGCGGTGCCCGAGGTCTGCGGCGATGCGGCGCTGTGGTTCGATGCCAACGGTCCGCGCCGCCTGCCGGAGGCCTTGGCGCGGCTGCTGGACGAGCCGGGCCTCGCCGACAGGCTGCGCCGCGATGGCCTGGCCCGGGCCGCCGGCTATTCCTGGCGCGGCGCGGCGGAACGGTTGGTGGCGCTGCTCGGAGAGGATGCGTGAAGGTCGCACTGGTCCATGAATGGCTGGAGAGTTACGCCGGCTCCGAACGGGTGCTGGAACAGTTCCTGGCGATCTGGCCGGAAGCCGAGGTCTTCGCCGTCTGCGACTTCCTGCCGGAAGCCGAACGCGGCTTCCTCGGCGGCCGCCCGGTCCATACCAGCTTCATCCAGCGGCTGCCCTTCTCCCGACGGCGGTTCCGCAACTACCTCGGCCTCATGCCGCTGGCGATCGAGCAATTCGACCTGGCGGGCTTCGACCTGGTCGTCTCCTCCTCGCATGCCGTGGCCAAGGGCGTGCTGACCGGGCCGGGCCAGCTCCATGTCAGCTATATCCACAGCCCGATGCGCTACGCCTGGGACCTGCAGCACCAATACCTGCGCCAAGCCAGCCTCGAGCACGGGCTGAAAGGCGCCTATACCCGCTGGCTGCTGCACCGCCTGCGGCTCTGGGACCGCAGCTCGGCGGCCGGGGTCGACAGCCTGGTCGCCAACAGCAGCTACATCGCCGAGCGCATCCGCAAGGTCTGGCGGCGCGACGCGACCGTGATCCATCCGCCGGTCGATGTGGCGCGGTTCAGCCTCGGCGGGGAGCGGTCGGGGCATTACCTCATCGCCTCCCGCATGGTGCCCTACAAGCGGGTGGAGTTGGTGGTGGAGGCCTTCCGGAACATGCCGGGCCGGCGCCTGGTGGTAACCGGGGACGGGCCTTCCGAGGTCATGGTGCGGGAAGCCGCGGCCGGGGCGCCGAACGTCGAATTCCGTGGCCGGGTGCCGCAGGCCGAGCTGGTGGCGCTGACCCAGACGGCCCGCGCCGTCCTCGCCGCCGCCGAGGAGGATTTCGGCATCGCCATGGTCGAGGCCCAGGCCTGCGGCACGCCGCTGATCGCCTTCGGCCGTGGCGGCGCCCGCGACATCATCCGCACCGGGGCGACGCCGACCGGGTTGCTCTTCGCCGAGCAGAGCGCTGCCGCCATCGTCGCCGCGGTCGAGCGCTTCGAGACGATCGCCATCGACCCCGCCGCCTGCCGGGCCAATGCGCTGCGCTTCTCGGAAGACGCCTTCCGCACCGCCATGCGTGCGCATGTCGAGGCGCTGCTGCCGTGAACTTTTCCCTAGTGGTCGCCACGCGCGGCCGCGACACCGAGCTGGCCGCGCTGTTCGACAGCCTGCTGGCCCAAGGTGGCGCCGATATCGAGGTGATCGTCGTCGACCAGAACGCCGATGACCGGCTGGCCCCGGTGATCGCCGCCTATAGTCCGAGGCTGGCGTTGATCTGGCACCGATCGGCGGTGGCCAATGCCTGCCACGCCCGCAACCTCGGCCTGCGGCTGGCGCGTGGCGCCCTGGTCGGCTTCCCCGACGACGACTGCCTGCTGCCACCCGGACTGCTGGGACGGGTCGCCGCCGGTTTCGCCGCCAATCCGGCGCTGGCGGTGCTGACCGGCCCGGCCGCCTCGCCGGATGGTGGGCTCGGCTCCGGCCGCTGGCGGATGGAACCAGGGCCGATCACCCCGGCCAATGTCTGGACCAGCGTGATCGAGTTCAACCTCTTCCTCCGCCGCGACATCGCCCTCGCCCTGGGCGGCTTCGACGAGCGCCTCGGCCCCGGCACGGATTTCGGCTCGGCCGAGGGCAACGACCTCGTGTTGCGGGCGATCCGCGCCGGCCATGCGGCACGCTACGACCCGGCGCAACTGGTGGTGCATCCCGACAAGCGGCTGACACCGGTCGCGGTGGAGCGGGCCGCGCTCTATGGCCGGGGGCTCGGCTTCGTGCTGCGGCGGCATGCGATGCCGGCCGCGGTCTGGTTGCCCTTCCTGATCCGCCCGCTCGGCGGCATCGCGCTGAGTGCGCTGCGCGGCCGCGGGCTGGCGGCCCGCTACTACCTGGCGACGCTGCGCGGCCGGCTCGCCGGCTTCCGCGCGCCG
>JAQGIA010000649.1 GCA_028291445.1 Belnapia sp. | reverse complement strand
ATGCCGCGGGTGCGGAGGCGGCGGCCGGGGCCGGCGCGGACTTCGCCGCCGCGGGCCGGTTCAGCGCCGCCTCGATGTCGGATTTCACGATGCGGCCGCCGGGGCCGCTGCCGGTCACGCCGGCCAGGTCGAGGTTGGACTGCGCCGCCATGCGCTTCGCCAGCGGCGAGACGAAGATGCGCTCGCCGCCATCATGCCCATTGGCCTTGGGCGGCAGCGGCTGCGGGTTCAGCGCCTGCTTCCCGGCCGGGGCGGCGGGGGCGGGCGGCGGGGTGATCGGCTGCTCGGCGGCGCCGGCGACCTTGCCGCCGGCTGCCTTGATGCCTTCCTGCGCCGCGCCCTGGGAGGGCGACGAGTTGGCTTCCGCCTTGGCCGCGGGTGCCGCACCCACTTCCTCGCCGGCTTCGACCAGCACGCCGATGGTGGCGTTCACCGCCACCCCGGCGGTGCCGTCGGCGACGAGGATCTTGCCGAGGATGCCCTCATCCACGGCTTCCACTTCCATGGTCGCCTTGTCGGTCTCGATCTCGGCGATGATGTCGCCGGCCTTGACGGTATCGCCTTCCTTCTTGAGCCAGCGCGCCAGCGTGCCCTCGGTCATGGTGGGCGACAGCGCCGGCATCAGGATGTTTGTTGCCATGGATCAGATTCCCGCTAGGGGCCGCGCGTCACGCCCGGCGCCCTGCGGCGCCCCGCGCACACGGCCCGCCCCTTTACTTGTAGGTGACGCGCTTCACCGCATCGACCACATGGTCGACGGTCGGCAGGGCGAGTTTCTCGAGATTGGCCGCATAGGGCATCGGCACGTCGAGGCCGGCGACGCGGACCGGCGGCGCATCGAGATAATCGAAGGCGGCTTCCACCACCTGCATCGCGATCTCGGCGCCGATGCCGGCATAGGGCCAGCCCTCCTCCACGGTCACCAGGCGGTTGGTCTTCTTCACCGAGGCGACGATGGTGTCGATGTCGAGCGGGCGGAGCGAGCGTAGGTTCACCACCTCGGCCTCGATCCCCTCCTTCGCCAGCCGCTCGGCCGCCTGCAGCGCGAGGCCGACCTCGATGCTGAAGGCGACTATGGTGACGTCGCTGCCGGTGCGCTCGATCTTCGCCTTGCCGATCGGCAGGATGAAGTCGTCGTCGGTCGGGACTTCGAAGGTCTGGCCGTAGAGGATCTCGTTCTCGAGGAAGATGACCGGGTTCGGGTCGCGGATGGCGGCGCGCAGCAGGCCCTTGGCATCGGCCGCCGACCAGGGCGCCAGCACCTTGAGGCCGGGCAGATGCGCGTACCAGCTTGCGTAGCACTGGCTGTGCTGCGCCGCGACGCGCGAGGCGGCGCCGTTCGGGCCACGGAAGACGATGGAGCAGCCGAGCTGGCCGCCCGACATGTACAGCGTCTTCGCCGCCGAATTCACGATCTGGTCGATCGCCTGCATGGAGAAGTTGAAGGTCATGAACTCGACGATGGGCTTGAGGCCGGTGAAGGCGGCGCCGACCGCCATACCCGTAAAGCCGTGCTCGGTGATGGGGGTGTCGATCACCCGGCGCGGGCCGAATTCCTCGAGCAGGCCCTGGCTGATCTTGTAGGCGCCCTGGTACTGGGCGACCTCCTCGCCGAGCAGGAAGACCTTGTCGTCGGCCCGCATCTCGGCCGCCATGGCATCGCGCAGCGCCTCGCGGACGGTGGTGGGCTTGGTCGGGCCCCAGTCCTTTTCCGGCTCCGCCTTGGCTGTGGCTTCGGGACGGCTCCCGGCGCCCTTGGCGGCGACCTGGGCATGGTCCTCGGCCTGCTTCGCCGTCGCGCCGACCTCGGGGCTGGCGGCGGCCGGCGGGGCCGGCTGCTGCGGCTGGGCGGTATCATGACCGGGGGCTACCGGCTTCGCCGCACCGCCGCCGCCGCCATCCAGCTCGGCGATGACGCTGTTCACCGCGACGCCCTCGGTGCCTTCCGGCACCAGGATTTTCGTCAGCACGCCTTCCTCGACGGCTTCCACTTCCATGGTCGCCTTGTCGGTCTCGATCTCGGCGATCACGTCGCCGGATTTCACCGCGTCGCCTTCCTGCTTCAGCCAGCGGGAGAGCTTGCCCTCCGTCATGGTCGGCGACAGGGCCGGCATCAGGATCTCGACACCCATCTCAGCGCGCCTCCACCAGGATATCGGTCCACAGCTCGCTCTCGGGCGGCTCCGGACTCGCTTGGGCGAAATCGGCGGCTTCCTGCACGATGGATTTCACGCTGTCGTCGATCTTCTTCAACTCGGCCTCGGTGGTGCCGCCTTCGAGCAGCGCCTTGCGCGCGGTCTCGATCGGGTCGGATTGCTCGCGCATCTTCTGCACTTCCTCCCGGGTGCGGTATTTCGCCGGGTCGGACATGGAATGGCCGCGGTAGCGGTAGGTCTTCATCTCCAGCAGGTAGGGGCCGTTGCCGGCGCGGCAGTGGGCGGCGGCGCGCTCGCCGGCCTCCTTCACCGCGGTCACATCCATGCCGTTCACCTGCTCGCCGGGGATGCCCCAGGGCGAGCCGTTCTGCGACAGGTCGCGCGAGGCGCTGGCGCGCTCGACGCTGGTGCCCATGCCGTATTTGTTGTTCTCGATGATGAAGATAACCGGCAGCTTCATCAGCGCGGCGAGGTTGAAGCTTTCGAAGACCTGGCCCTGGTTCGAGGCGCCCTCGCCGAAATAGGTCAGCGACAGGTTCTTCGACTGCC
>JAQGIA010000607.1 GCA_028291445.1 Belnapia sp. | reverse complement strand
CAGGCCCGATGGCCGGCCAGGCGCGGGCCGAGCCGCCGCCCGCCTGCCCGGCCGGCGCGCCGGTGGTCCGGCTGGCGGTGGTGGATCCGGAGCCGGTCGAGAGCGGCGCGCTGAGCGTCGACGAGTTGCACCGGGAAACCGGCCAGCCGCGTAGCGCGACGATGCACCACCTGGGCCTCACCACCTCGCGCGTCGAATGGCGGAGCGAGGTCGAAACGAGCTACCGCAGCAGCGAAAGCGGGGTCTGCGCCCGGCCGGCGGTGGTGACGCTGAACCTGGTGCAGACCGAGCATCTGGTGCGGGTCGCCCGGGAAATCCCGGCCGATGGCTGCCTCTGGCGGGAGGTGCTGGCGCATGAGCGGCGGCATGTGGCGGTGAACCGGCAGACCCTGCGCCAGGCCGGGGCCAGGGCGCAGGCGGCCGCGGTGGCCTGGGGGGCCCGGGCCGAGGGGCACGGGGCGACGCTCGACGAGGCGATGGGCCAGTTGCAGCAGGGGCTGCGGCGGGCGCTGGAGCCGGCGCTGGCGGCCATGCGGGCGGCGCGGGAGGCGGCCCACCGGGAGATCGACACCCAGGCCGAATACCGGCGGCTGTCGCGGATCTGCCTGGAGGATCAGCGGGTGCTGCGCGGGCCGCTGCGTCCCCCCATGGTGTCGCAGGTCCCAGGCGTGTCGCAGCCGCCGGGGGTGCCACAAGTCCCGGGGATGCCACAAGTCCCGGGGGTGTCGCGGCCGCCAACGCCCTAACGGCCGGCGCGGGCTGGTTCGCGCGGCAGGGCGGGTTGGGTGGCATGGGCTTTGCCTGATGGCCGTGCCGCTGCACCATGGGCGCAGCCTGAGGGAGGATTCCAGCTTGCCCGCGACGCATCACATCGAACCGACGCTCGAGAACATCCGCTGGGGTGGGTTCGACGCGAATTTCGCCCCGGTAAAGACCGTCGATCCCGGCGACCTGGTGATCCTCGAATGCGTCTCGGGCGCCATCGACGTGATGCCGCCGAAGGACAGCGGCCTGACCATCCCGCCGCGGCTGGCTGCCATCCATGCCGCCAACCCGCCGCGCCACGGCCCGCATATCCTGACCGGCCCGGTCGCGGTGAAGGGCGCGGAGCCGGGCGATTGCCTGCGCGTCGACATCGAGCGCATCGACCTCGGCTGCGACTGGGGCTTCTGCGGGTTCCGGCCGTTGATGGGCACCCTGCCGGAGGACTTTCCCTATCGGCGGGTGCTGCATATCCCGGTCGACAAGGACGCGATGACCTGCAAGGTGCCGGTCGGACCGGGGATCACCATTCCGCTGTCGCCCTTCTTCGGGGTGATGGGCGTCGCCGGGCCGGAGGAATGGGGCACCATCTCGACCAAGGAGCCGCGCGCCCATGGCGGCAACCTCGACAACAAGGAGATCGGCGCGGGGGCCACGCTGTTCCTGCCGGTCTTCGTCGCGGGCGCCAATTTCTCGGCCGGCGACGGGCATGGCGTGCAGGGCGACGGCGAGGTCTGCATCAATGCGCTGGAGATCTGCCTGACCGGCCACTTCCGCTTCGGCCTGGAGAAGGGCGGCGGGGCCAAGGACCCGGTGTTGAAGTACCCGCGCGCCGAGACGGCGACGCATTACATCAGCATGGGCATGCACGAGGACCTCGACGTGGCGATGAAGACCGCGCTGCGCGAGATGATCGCCTTCATCGTCAGCCGCGCCAATGTCTCGGCCGCCGATGCCTACCAGCTTTGCAGCCTGGCAGTGGATTTCCACGTGACCCAGACGGTGAACGGGGAGAAGGGCGTGCATGGACTGCTGAAGAAGGGGCTGTTCTTCTGAGACCTGGTTTGCGAAGGGGTGACGGGATCGGGTTGCGGGCCGGTCCTGGCCCCTCGGGTGGCGTTGCGGGCGGTTTCCTGCCTGGAGACCGCCATGTGGACGCCCAGCGATCGCGCGCTGGTTGGGGATTTCGGCTCCGGCCGAACGCCGGCGGATGAGCGGTCTCGACTATTGGAGCCACTGATCCCGCCCGCCAGGACGGGAGGACGGCCGCGCAGGACGGACCTCCGGCCTTCCCGCCGTGGCGCACGGTGTACGGCACCATGCGTATCTTCCTCCGGGACGGCGCGTGGGAGAGCACCCGCCACCACTCCATGGTCATGCTGCGCGAGGGCGCCGGGCGGGAAGCCAGTCCGTCGGCGGCGATCGCCGACACCGTGAGGACCACGGAAAGCGGCGGCAGGCGCGGCTCGGATGCCGCCAAGCGGCTGCAAGGGCGGAAGCGCCACGTCGTGGCCGATACGGACGGGCTGCTGCTCGGCGTCCTCGTGCATGCGGCCGTCATCCAGGATGCAGACGGCCTCGGCGACGTGTTCCGGCGCAAGCGCGGCGGCGCGGCTGCGGAATTTGTCTTGAAAGCGGAACTTTGTGCCGGTAGACGAGCAGTATTCCTGCAATGATTCCGTAGATTGGCTTTTGAGTGATCGCGTCTGCCCTGACGCCGGGGCGGCTGACTGCGCAAGCTGCTAATCCAGTGGAAGGCCCGACAGCATCATGGTCCCATATTTCACGCCTGTGATACGCCGTCTCAGGGCTGGGATGCTCGCGGCCGCCGTCGTCGCACTCGCGCCAGCCGCGGCCAATGCAACCGTCTACTACGGCTTCAGCTTCACCGAGAGCGACAGCATCGGTGGCGGCACCGGCAACGTCACGGGCGCCCTGGCCGTCAACGACGCGCAAGACAAGGTCATCGACATCTTCGGGACCACCGGTATCAAGGGCGCTATCCGCGGATTGGTGCCGGATGGCACCTACAACGTCGACAATCTGTTCTCGCCTGCCGCGCCTTTTGTCACGAGCCAAGGCGTTGGCTTCAACACCTCGTCCGGCGTCATAATCAAGTTGGAATACACCGGGTCCCCTGGCTATTACGATATGCACACCGACGAGGGCGGAACCGCGAGCGTTGGTTCCTTGATCCTCACGCTGCTGCAGCCCGTGCTGTACAATTTCAGCTTCACGGAGATCGACAGCATCGGCGGCGGCACCGGCAACGTCACGGGCAGTTTCACGGTCCTCGAATCGGTGCATAGGGTTGTCGGCATCAGCGGGACCACCGGCATCAAGGGTGCTATCGGCGGGTTGGTGCCAGTCGGCACCTACAACGTCGATAATCTGTTCTCGCCCGATGCACCCTACGTCACCAGCCAAGGCATTGGTTTCACCACTGCGGCCGGCGCGATAGTCAAGCTGGAGTACACCGGGTCTCCTGGCTTCTACGACATGCACACCGACGAGGGCGGGACCGCGAGCGTCGGTCCCTTGAGTGTGACACGCGAGGCAGTCACCGTGCCGGAACCGGTGAGCCTTGGCCTGTTCATGGTAGGTTTGGCCAGCCTCTTCGTGACACGCCGCCGTGCGGCGTGATGCCACGCCTGGCTGCGAGCCCCTCGGAGCTTTGGGTTGTCCCGGTCAACCATGAGGCAGCTCATCAAGGTTCGCGACGCCAAACGGCATGAAGGCTGTTGTGGGCACATAGTCATCGAGGTTGATGACGGTGAGGCAGCCGTCCTCCGGGTCCATGCTCGTCAGGATAGTGTCTTCAAGCAGTGACTCATCCTCGCCTGGCACTCCGGCCACGCGGGCGATGGTAAATGCGTAGCGAGGCGCAGCCACGGTCAGGCTGCTCGACCACCCACGCTGGCCTCGGATGCGGCTTCCCATCCGGTGATGCGGAGCGCTTACCCGTCCGTGCTCGCACAGCCCCCTTAGCCACGCCGGCACTGCACGCGCCACCTCACCAGGCGCCGGGATGAGCCATCACCCGAACCGCAAACGCCTGGCCTCGCCGTGACTTTCGAAATGGGCTGTGGGAACCCATCTGGGGAGGCGCCGAGCGGCGCATCCCCGCTGCAGCCTTAGAAGCCGCGGCGGCGCAGTGCCCGCCGCGGCGTGGCGAACAGGCTGGGCCGGGGCGCCAGTTGCCGCGCCACCAGCGCACCTGCAACCAGCGCGCCGAGCCCGACCAGCGCCGTCGTCGCCACCGGATGCAGCTGCGCCTCGAGGAAGAGGCTGGTCTTGCGCACCGGCGTGACCGGACGCGTCAGGCTCTTCTCGGTACCGTCCCCGCGCGGGGCATAGAGGTTGTCGGCGCGGTCGGGACGCGGCGCCTTGTCGGTAGTCTGGATGGCATAGCCGATGGCCTCCATCAGCAGATCCGTCGCCCGGGGGAAATGCGCGCCGAGCAGCGCGATCGCATGGCCGCCGAAGCCGACGACGATGTCCCGCTTGCGATGCGTGCAGGCATGCAGGATGGCGCGGGCGACGAGGCGCGGGTCATAGGCCGGCGGCGGCACCTTGAGCCCTGGGCTGCCGAGCCGGTTGCGCGCGTGTTCCTGGAAGGCGGTCTCGATGCCGGAGGGCTTGATGAGGGTGACGCTGATGGGCGCGCCCTCGGTCTCCAGCTCCATCCGCAGCGCGTCGGTGAAGGCCTTCACCGCATGCTTGCTGGCGGAATAGGTGCCTTGCAGCGTAATGGTCCGGTCCGAGAGGATGCTGCCGATATTGATGATGGCGCCGCCCCGGGCGCGCAGTGCCTTGGCGGCGATCAGGCTGCCTCGCACCACGCCCCAGTAATTCGTCTCGAACAATCGGCGCTGATCTTCGACGGACGTCTCCGTCAGGGTGCCATAGAGCGAGGTTCCGGCATCGTTCACCCAGGAATCGAGCGGGCCGAACACCGCCTCGGCCTGTGCCGCGGCGGCTTCCATGGCGGCCTGGTCGGCGACATCGGCGACGGCATGGTCGGCCTTGCCGCCGCGACCGCGCAATTCGCCGACGATCTGCTCGAGCGCCTCGCCGTTGCGGGAGACGAGGAAGACGCGGGCACCGGCCTCGCAGGCCATGCGGGCGGTGGCGAGGCCGATGCCGGAGCTGGCGCCGGTGATGAGGATGGTCTGCTGGGACAGCGGCTTGAGCCGGATGGACGGCATGGGGGAAACCTCGGGGTATCGCGGGGGAGGTAAAGCGTGAACAGCCGCCGTGGGGCCAAGGTTCCCTGCCGGCGCCGGAAGCCATGTCCCTGGCGGCGGGTCGCGGCTAGCCTCGCCGGCAAAGCCCGGAGGAATGCCGCGTGACCAGCCCCGCCCCCACCCCTGCCCTCCCCGTCTCCCGCCGGGTGATGAACCTGGCCGGCTTCCTGACCCAGGCGGCACGGCGCTTCCCGGACCGGCTGGCGCTGGCCTGGGGCGAGCGGCGCTGGAGCTGGCGGGAGATGGAGGCGCGATCCATCGCGCTGGCAGCGGCACTGGCGGCGCGCGGCATCGGCAAGGGCGACCGCATCCTGGTCCATGCCAAGAACGGCAATGCCATCGTCGAGACCATGTTCGCCGCCTTCCGCCTGGGCGCGGTCTGGGTGCCGACCAATTTCCGCCTGGTGCCGGAGGAGGTGGCCTGGCTGGCCCAGGCCGCCGGCGCCCGCGCCTTCCTGTGCCAGGCGGTCTTTTCCGCGCATGCGGCGGCGGTCGCCGCGGCGATGCCGAACATTTTCCTCGCCAGCATCGATGCGGCGGAGTTCGGCGATGCTTCCACCGAAACGCTGATCGCCGAGGCCCGGAGCTGCCCCATGGCGGTGGTCGAGCGGGATGACCCCTGCTGGTTCTTCTTCACCTCCGGCACCACCGGCCGGCCCAAGGCGGCGGTGCTGACGCATGGCCAGATGGCCTTCGTCGTCACCAACCACCTGTGCGACCTGATGCCGGGGACGACCGAGGCGGATGCCTCGCTGGTGGTGGCGCCGCTGTCGCATGGGGCGGGCATCCACCTGCTGACCCAGGTGGCGCGCGGCGCGGCCTCCATCCTGTTGCCGGGCGAGCGCTTCGATCCGGCCGAGGCCTGGCGCCTGGTGGAGGAATACCGCGTCAGCAACATGTTCACCGTGCCGACCATCCTGACCATGCTGGTCGAGCATCCGGCGGTGGCGGCCCACGACCATGCCTCGCTGCGGCACGTGATCTATGCCGGGGCGCCGATGTACCGCGAAGACCAGAAGCGGGCGCTGGCCCGGCTGGGGCCGGTGATCGTGCAGTATTTCGGCCTGGGCGAGGTGACCGGCAACATCACCGTGCTGCCGGCGGCCCTGCATGTCGCCGAGGACGGGCCGGCGGCGCGGATCGGCACCTGCGGCTTCGCCCGCACCGGCATGGAGATCGAGATCCAGGACGATGCCGGCGCGGCGCTGCCGCCGGGAGCGCAGGGCGAGATCTGCGTCTCCGGCCCCGCCGTCTTCGCCGGCTACCACGATAATCCGGAAGCCAATGCCAAGGCTTTCCGCAACGGCTGGTTCCGTACCGGGGACCTCGGCCACCTGGATGCGGAGGGCTTCCTCTTCATCACCGGCCGGGCGTCGGACATGTAT
>JAQGIA010000604.1 GCA_028291445.1 Belnapia sp. | reverse complement strand
GTGGTGGCCGGGCTCAAGCGCAGCGGACTCACCATCCTGCTGATCGAGCACAAGCTCGAGATGGTCATGCGCCTGTCGGACCGGGTCATCGTGATGGATGACGGCCATCGCATCGCCGAGGGCCTGCCGCAGGAGGTCCGCCGCGACCCGGCGGTGATCGAGGCCTATCTCGGCCACCGGGAGGCCGGCATGGCCCGGGCGGTGGCGCCATGACCGATGCGGCGCTGCTGCGGCTCGACCGCATCAATTCCTTCTACGGCCCGGTGCAGGTGCATTTCGACCTGAGCCTCGACGTGCGGGCGGGCCAGATCGTCTGCCTGCTGGGCGGCAATGCGAGCGGCAAGTCGACCACCATGAAGACCGTGCTCGGGCTGCAGCGCCCGGGCTCCGGCGCCGTGTGGTTCGACGGCGCGGAGATCACCGGCCTGCCGACGCCGCAGATCATCCGCCGCGGCATCGGCTCGGTGCCCGAGGCGCGGCGGCTGTTCGGCGCCATGACGGTGCGCGAGAACCTGCTGATGGGCGCCTATACCCGCAGCGACAAGCCCGGCATCGCCGCCGACGAGGAACGCGTGCTGACGCTGTTCCCCCGGCTGCGCGAGCGGCTGAAGCAACGCGCCGGCACCATGTCCGGCGGCGAGCAGCAGATGCTGGCGATGGCCCGCGCCATGATGGGCCGGCCCAAGCTGATCGTGATGGACGAGCCGACCATGGGGCTCTCGCCGCTGTTCGTGGACCGGGTGCTGGAGCTGATCCAGGCGATCAACCGGGAAGGCGTGACGATCTTCATGGTGGAGCAGAACGCCAGCCTGGCGCTCGGCATCGCGCATTACGGCTATGTGCTGCAGACCGGCCGCATCGCCCTCGAAGGCCCGGCCGGGGAATTGCTGCGGGACCCGCGCATCCGCGATGCCTATCTCGGCGGCGCGGCAGCTTGAGGATGCCGCCCGCTGTCCCACATCATGGCGCAGCCATTCATCATCTTCGGCCATCCATCCCCAGCGTGGCGAGTTCCCCCGCATGAACCGACCGAAGCGCCTCGGCTTCTTCACCCGCATCCTCGACGATGCCGGCCCGGCCGAGCGGTACCGGCTGGCGACCGAGCAGATCATCCAGGCGGAGCGTTGCGGCTTCCACTCGGCCTGGGTGGCGCAGCATCATTTCCATGCCGATGAGGGCGGCCTGCCGGCGCCCTTCGTCTTCCTGGCCCAGGCCGCGGCGCAGACCTCGCGCATCCGCCTCGGCACCGGGATCGTGACCCTGCCGCTCGAACTGCCGATCCGGGTGGCGGAGGATGCGGCGGTGCTCGACCTCATCTCGGGCGGACGGCTGGAAGTGGGTATCGGCCCGGGCGGCAACATGGCTGCCTTCCAGGCCTTCGGCCTCGACAGCGCCGAACGCGGCGCGATCTTCGCGGCCAATGCGGCGGTGCTGCGGGATGCCTGGGCGGGGCAGGCGCTGCCCGGCGGGGACCGGCTCTATCCGCCCGCCCCTGGCTTGGCCGATCGTATCTGGCAGGCGACCTTCACGGTGGAGGGTGCCCGGCGGGCCGGGGCGGCGGGGGATGGGCTGATGCTGTCGCGCACCCAGCCGCGCCCGGCGGAAGCGCCGGGGATGAGCCTCGACGCCATCCAGAACCCGATGATCGACGCCTATCTGGCGGCGCTGCCGCCGGGCCATGCGCCGCGCATCATGGCCTCGCGCTCGGTCTTCGTCGCCGACCGGCGGGAAGATGCAAGGCGCTTCGCCGAGATCGGCCTCGGGCGCTTCCGCGACCGGCTGGCAAGCTCGGGCCGCGCCACCGGGCGGGAAACGCTGGATGAGCTGGTGGCGGGGTTCGACGTGCACATGGGCACGGCAGCGGAGGTGATCGCCTCGCTCCAGGCGGATACCACCCTGGCGCGGGCGACCGATCTGGCGGTGCAGGTGCATTCGGTCGATCCGCCGCATCCCTTCATCCTGCGGTCGCTGGAACTGGTTGCCGGCACCGTCGCCCCGGTGCTTGGCTGGGCGCCGGATGCCGCCGCGGCCGATCGGCGGGTGGCGTGACGACCGGACAGGAGAATTGATGGACATGCCGGATGTGATCGACGCGCTGGCCGGCATCCTGCCCGGATCGCCGCTGGATGCGATCCGCGCCCGCCGGCCGCAGGCCCGCGCCCAGGCCCAGGCGACGCATGACGCACTATTCGCCCCGGCCGATCCCGGCGAGGTCAGCCTGGTGGAGCGCCTGGCCGTGGCGGCCTTCGTCATCGGCCTGCATGGCGAGCCGGAAGTCACCGCCTTCCATGCCGCGGCGCTGGCCGGCGCCGGCGCGCCCCCGACCTTGCAGGCCGCCGTGGCCGAAGCGGCCGCGGCCGGCCGGACGGCAGGGCCCTTCGGCCATTATCCCGCGGGTCCCCTGAGCCGCGAGGATGCCGCCGGACAGGGCTGGCAGGCCGGGGCGGTACTGGCCGAGACGCTCGGCCCGCGCCTCGCCGCGGCTTTCGGCCATGCGCATATGCTGGTCTTCCACCCGCGCGACGCCGATGCCGTCTCGTTGCAGGCGCTGCTCGATGCCGGCTGGTCGACGACCGGGATCGTGACGCTGTCGCAGATCGTCGCCTTCCTGTCCTTCCAGGTGCGGACGATCCGCGGATTGGCCACCCTGGCTGCCAGCC
>JAQGIA010000001.1 GCA_028291445.1 Belnapia sp. | reverse complement strand
TGCGCCGGCGCCCCGCCGCCGACCGGCCCAACATACCCTGGCCGGACCAGGCCCCGGCGGCGCTGGCGGCCGGCGGCGTCGCCATCCTGTTCGGTGCCACCTATGCCGCCGGGGTGATGTACGCGCTGCTGCCGCCGTTGCTCGGCTTCGCCTTGCTGGCACTGGTGGCGCTCGGCGGCATCGCCCTGGCGCTGCTGTTCGGCCCGGTGGTCGCCGCGGTGGGCATCGCCGGCGCCTACCTCACCCCGGCCCTGGTCGAGACCGCCGACCCCTCGCTGCCCGGCCTGTTCCTGTACCTTCTGGCGGTGACGGCGGCGGCGCTGGTGGTGCTGCGGCAGGTCGGCGCCGCCTGGCTCGGCTGGTGCGCCACCTTCGCCGCCGCGGCTTGGGTGGTGGCGGGCGACATGATCGCCGGTGGCTCGGCCGATCTCTGGTCCCCTGCCCTGTTCGCCCCCGCGGCCGCGGCGCTGCATGTCTTCCTGCTGCCACCCGCCGCGCTGGACAGCACGCTCGGCCGCCGGCTGGTCTTCCTGCCCTTCGCGGTGCTGGCGGCGGCGCTGCTGGTCATGGTGCCGGGCGCCGAGGGCCTGGCCCCGGCCTGCGGCATCCTGCTGTTCTCGGTCGCCGGCCTGGCCCGGGCGATGCGGGAGCCACGGCTGGTGCTGCTGCCCTGGGTGGCGGCGCTGGCCGGCCTGCTGCTGCTGCTCGGCTGGACCATCCCCGGCTGGCTGCCGGCGGATGAGGCGGTCACCATCGACGGCGTGGTGCAGGCGCTGCTGCCGATCAATCCCTGGCCGCCCGAGGCGCTGCTGCCCTTCCTGTCCGTCGCGCTGCTGCTGGCGGCGCTGCATGCGGCGGCGGGCGTCTTCCAGGAACGCCGGGCGCCCAATCCGGTCGCCTGGGCGGCCCTGCCGGCCGCGGTGCCGGTGCTGGTGCTGCTGGTCGCCTATGCCAGGGTGCGCGGCTTCGCCCTCGATGCCCGCTGGGCGCTGGCCGCCCTGGCGCTGGCCGGCGGACTGGTCGGCCTGGCGACGTTGGCCCAACGGGACACCCGACGGGACACCCAACGGGACACCGCATCGCAACGTGCCGGGGCACATGCCGCCGGTGCCCTGGCGGCGCTCGCCCTGGGCGCCGCCATGGTGCTGTCCGACCAATGGCTGACCCTGGCCGTCGCCCTGTTCCTGCCGCCGCTCGCCTGGGTTGAGGGCCGCAGCGGGCTGCTGCCGCTCCGCAAAGTGGCGCTCGCGGTGGCCGGGCTGGTGCTGGTCCGGCTGCTGCTGAACTGGAACCTCGCCGGGTATGATTTCGGCACCACGCCGGTCTTCAACGGCTTGCTCGCCGCCTATGGCGTGCCGGCCGCCAGCTTCGCCCTGACGGCCTGGATGTTCGGCCGGCGCCGTGACGATCTGGTGGTGGCGGTGCTGGAAGCCGGCGCCCTGGTCTTCACCTGTGCCCTGGTGGTGCTGGAAATCCGCCATGCCATGACCGATGGCGTACCGCTCGACGCCAGCAACCTCGCCTTCCGCGAGGCGGCGCTGCAACTGACCGCGCTCGCCATGCTGGCGACCATCGCCCGCTGGCTGGATGGCCGGCTGGGCGGTCGCCCGATGCTGGCCTGGGGCTGGCGGCTGCTGCTCGGGCTGGTGGTCGCGCTCGGCGCCTGGCTGGTGGTGGAGAACCCGACGCAGGAAGCCGGCGTGACGCTGCTGCCCTGGCCGGTCTTCAACGAGTTGGCGCTGGGCTATGCGGTGCCCGCCGCCCTGGTAGGGCTGGCGGTGCGGGCCGTGGGCGCCGGCTGGTTCGCCCGGATATTGGCCGGCTATGCGCTGCTCGGCGGCTTCGCCTGGGTGACGCTGGAGGTGCGGCACCATTTCCACCCGGTCGAGATGTCGCTCGACCTGGAACCGATTTTCGGCGCCGAGCTCTATGCCTATAGCGGCGCCTGGCTCGGCTTCGGCGCGGCGCTGCTGGCCTTGGGGATCCGTCAGGGCGTGCCGGCGCTGCGGCTGGCGGCGCTGGCGGCGATCGGGCTGACCATCCTGAAGGCGGTCTTCGTCGACATGGCCGAGCTGGGCGGGCTGTGGCGGGTGCTGAGCTTCCTCGGGCTCGGCCTGGCGCTGATCGCGCTGGGCGCGGTCTACCGGCGCTTCGTCGTGGTTACCCCGGCGGTGCCCCCTCAGGTGCCCCCTCTGGTGCCCCCTCTGGCGCCAACGCCGCCGGCGTGACCTTCCAGACGTCGCCGCCGGCGGGCGGCGCGCAGTGGATCGGCAGGGCATTCGGCGTGCGCACGTTCGGCTCATGCCCGAAGGCCAGCCGCAGGGCGCGGAACAGCGCCCCGTGCGCCACCACCAGCACCGGGGCGGGCATCGCCGTGGCGCGGTTCACCGCCGCGACCGCGCGGGCCAGCAACGCAGCGAACGGCTCGGCACCTTCCGGGGTATAATGGCCGGCGATCCAGTCGTCGTACCAATCGCCCATCGGCTTGCCTTCCTGCTCGCCGAAGGACACCTCCTGCAGCCCGGCATCCAGCGCCACCGGCAGGCCCAGCGCCTCGCCGGCGATCTCGGCGGTGACCCGGGCGCGGACCAACGGAGAAGCGACGATGGTCGCGATCCCGCCGATGCCCACCAGAGTCTTCGCCGCCCGTCGCGCCTGGGCCAGCCCGACCGCGTTCAGCGGGATGTCGGTGCTGCCCTGGGACAGGCCCTGGGCGTTCCAATCCGTCTCGCCATGGCGGAGGAACCAGAAGGGAAAGCGGTTCAGGCGCTCCACCGCCGCGGCGCTGGCCATGATCAGGCCAGCCCTTCCGCCGCCAGGGTCCGCTGCACCGCCGGCCGCGCCTGCATCCGGGCGTAATGCGCGGCGACATTGGGCGGCAGGGTCTTGTTCAGCCGGGCGGCCCACCAGAAGGAGACATAGAACAGCGCGCTATCGGCGAAGGAGAAGTCGCCGAGCAGGTAGTCCTTGCCATCCAGCGCCTTGTCGAAGACGGCCAGGCCCTTCTCGAAGATCTCGATGCCCTTGGCCTTCACCGCCTCGTGGTCGGCCTCGGCCGGGGCGAAATTGGCTGGGCGGAAGATGCGGGAGAAGCCCTGCATATGCAGCGTCGCCACCACGAAATCGGTATATTCCAGTGCTTTGGCGAGCTTGTCGGCGCCGGCCGGCAGCAGCTTCGCCTCGGGGAAGGTGCTGGCCAGCCACAGGGCGATGGCCGGGTATTCGGTAACCACCCCGCCATCGTCCTTCACCAGCGTCGGCACCTTGGACTTCGGATTGATCTGGGTGAATTCCGGCTTGAACTGGGCACCCTCGCGGATGTTCAGCGCCACCGGTTCGTAGGGCTTGCCGATTTCCTCCAGCAGCACGTGGATGCCGAGGGAACAGGCGCCGGGCGCATAGAACAGCTTCATGGGGAGCCTCCGTGTGTGGCGGCGCAGCCTCACCGAGGCGGCGGCGGCAGGCAAGGGGGATTCGAGGCGCGGCTGCATGGCTGGGATGCCGGCGCCACCGGTGGCGGCTGGCCGAGTATTGCGCTAATCCTGGCAATCACGAAACAATGCTGCGGAAACCAGCCCCATGGCACCCCTGAACGACACCACGATCGGCTTCACCCCGACCCGGACGCCGCAGCGGCGGCCGGCGGACGCGACCCTGTCCTTCGGCAAGGTCCTCACCGACCACATGTTCATGATGGAGTACGAGGAAGGCCGCGGCTGGCACGACCCCCGCGTGGTGCCTTACGCCCCGCTGTCGCTCGACCCCGCCACCTCGGTCCTGCACTACGGCCAGGCGGTCTTCGACGGGCTGAAGGCCTTCCGCGGCGCCGATGGCATCATCCGGCTGTTCCGGGCGCAGCGCCATGCGGAGCGGCTGAACCGCTCCTGCGCGGCGCTGTGCATCCCGACCATGGATGCCGGTCTGATCCGCCGCTCCTTCGAGGCCATCGTCGGTGCCGACCATGCCTGGGTGCCGTCCAGCCCGGGCACCTCGCTCTATGTCCGTCCGACGGTGATCGCGACGGAGGTGCAGCTCGGCGTGCACCCGGCGCATCGCTACACCTATTTCGTCATCTGCTCGCCGGTCGGCTCCTACTACAAGGAGGGGGTCAAGCCGGTGCGCATCCTGGCGACGGACAAATATGTCCGCGCGGTGCAGGGCGGCCTGGGCGAGGCCAAGACGGCGGCCAATTACGCCGCTTCGCTGGCGGCGCAGCAGGATGCCGAACGCCAGGGCTATACCCAGGTGCTTTGGCTGGACGGCATCGAGCGGCGCTATATCGACGAGGTCGGCACCATGAACATCATGCTGCGGATCGGCGATGAGGTGATCACCCCGCCGCTGGCCGGCACCATCCTCGATGGCGTGACCCGCAATTCGGCGCTGACCCTGATGCGCGACTGGGGCCTCCGGGTCTCCGAACGGAAGATCGCGATCGAGGAGGTCATGCGGGCCGGCCAGGACGGCACCCTGGCCGAGATGTGGGGCACCGGCACTGCCGCCGTGGTCTCCCCGATCGGCGAGCTGGGCTACCGGGATACCACCATCACCATCGGCGGCGGCCAGACCGGGCCGGTGACCCAGCGGCTGTACGACGCGATCGTGGCGATCCAGTACGGCCAGGCGCCGGACCCGCATGGCTGGACCAGCGTCGTGCCGGTGCCCGTGGCGGCCTGAGGCCGCGAATGCCTGTGGCGGCCTGAGGCCGCGGGGCAGGCCCGTCCCACCGCAGCGGGGCGGGCCTGCCCCGCTTCAGTTGAACAGCGAGGAGACCGAGCTTTCCTCGGAAATCCGCCGCATCGCCTCGGCCAGCAGCGGGGCGATGGTCAGCTGGCGGATGTTCGAGGAAACCCGGACCGCCTCGGTCGCCAGGATGCTGTCGGTCACCGTCATGTTCTCGATCGGCGAGGCCCCGACCCGGGCCACCGCGCCGCCCGAGAAGACCCCATGGGTCACGTAGACGGAAACGCTCTTGGCGCCGTGCTGGACCAGCGCTTTGGCGGCGTTGCAGTGGGTGCCGCCGCTGTCGATGATGTCGTCCACGATGATGCAGTCGCGACCCTGGACCTCGCCGATCACGTTCATCACTTCCGAGACCCCAGCCTGCGGACGCCGCTTGTCGATGATCGCGAGATCGGTATGCAGCCGCGAGGCCAGGGCGCGGGCCCGGACCACGCCGCCGACGTCGGGGGAGACCACCATCAGGTCGCGGCCCTTGTAGAGCTCCGCGATGTCGCGCGAGAACAGCGGGGCGGAGAACAGGTTGTCCACCGGGATGTCGAAGAAGCCCTGGATCTGCGCCGCATGCAGATCCATGGTCAGCACCCGGTTGGCCCCGGCCGCGGTGATCACATTGGCCACCAGCTTGGCCGAGATCGGCGTGCGGGAGCCGGATTTCCGGTCCTGCCGGGCATAGCCGAAATAGGGGATGACCGCGGTGACCCGCCGGGCGCTGGCGCGCTTCAGCGCGTCCAGCGTGATCAGCAGCTCCATCAGGTTGTCGTTCGCCGGATAGGAGGTGCTCTGGATCACGAAGACGTCCTCGCCACGGACATTCTCGTTGATCTCGACGAATACCTCCATATCGGCGAAGCGCCGGATGGAAGCGCTGGTGAGCGGCAGCCCCAGGGAGGCGGCGACCGCCTCGGCCAGCGGGCGGTTGCTGTTGCAGGCAACGATCTTCATCCTCGGCCGGACCCTTGTGATGACACGCGAAGTGTCTGTGCGCGACCCGAACGCCGCCGAAGCCTGCATTCCGCATGGCCGGCCGGAAATAACAAGGTGACCAGGCCATGTAAACCGCCGGGAGGCCCGGTTGTGACATGGCAAGGCCGCGCCGCCGGCTTTTCCGCCGCCCGCCTTAACCCCCCCTAAAGCCCGCATGCGGCAAATTCTGCCCGTCGGCAGAAGGCCGGCCGGGAGAGTAGGCGATGCGTCGGCCAGGATCGGCGGGGCAGTGGGTGGCGGGCCGAAGGAGCCCGATGCGGGGCCTGGCGCGGGACTGCGCCCGAAATCCGGGGCGCGACGCAAACCCGGGACGCGACGCATGGCTGGGCTGATCGCCGGCTTCCGGACGCTCGGGCCGGTCCGGCTGCTGGCGCTCGCCGCCGTCGCCATCGGGATCCTGGGACTGCTGGCCACAATGGCCTTCCGCGCCGGCGATCCGCCGATGAGCCCGCTGTTCGGCGAGCTGGAAACCCGCGACGCCGCCGCCGTGGTCGCCGCGCTGGAACGCCAGCGCGTGCCCTATCGCCTGGCCGGCGGCGGCACCCAGGTGCTGGCCCCGACCGATCAGGTCGCCCGGCTGCGGCTGCTGCTGGCGCGGGACGGGCTGCCGAGCGGCGGCGGGGTCGGCTGGGAAATCTTCGACCGTGCCGAAAGCCTCACCACCAGCCCCTTCCAGCAGGATGTGAACCGGCTGCGCGCGCTGGAGGGCGAGCTGGCCCGGACCATCCGCGGCCTCGCCGGGGTCCGCGCCGCCCGGGTGCATCTGGTGCTGCCGCGGCGGGAAGCCTTCTCCCGCGAACGCGGCGAGGCCCAGGCCAGCGTCGTGCTGGCGATGCAGGGCGCCCAGCGGCTGGACCGCGACGGGGTGCAGGCGGTGCTGCATCTGGTCGCCACCGCGGTGCCCGGCCTCAAGCCGCAGCATGTCTCCATCATCGACAGCCGGGGCGAATTGCTGGCGCGCGGCGGCCAGGCGCTGGCCGGTCCGGCCCAGGCGCTGAGCCAGGAGGAGATGCGCCGCGCCCAGGAATTGCGGGTCGGCCGCGCGGTCGAGGAATTGCTCGAACGCACGCTCGGCCCGGGGCGGGTGCGCGCCGAGGCGACGGTCGAGATGGATTTCGACCGGGTCGAGACCCGGGAGGAACGCTTCGATCCGGAGAATCAGGTACCGCGCAGCACCCAGAGCGTGACCGAGCAGAATCGTGGCGTCGAGCCGGCCCCCACCTCCGTCGCCACCAACCTGCCGGGCCAGGACACCCCGACCGGCACCGCCAGTTCGGAAAGCCGGCAGGAGGAGACGACGAATTTCGAGATCGGCCGGTCCAGCCGCAACGTGGTCCGCGACCACCCGGTGGTGAAGCGGCTGTCGATCGCCGTGCTGGTGGACGGCATCGCCGATCCGCCCGACGGAATCTGGCGCGAGCGCACCGCGGAGGAGCTGGCGCGGATCGGCGCCCTGGTGCGCAGCGCCATCGGCTTCGACGAGCGCCGCGGCGACAAGGTGGAAGTCGTCTCCATGCGCTTCGTCGAGGAGACCATGGCGACCCAGGATGCCGGCGGTTTCCTCGGCATGCCGATCAGCCCGGCGCTGGCGACCCGGCTGATCGATAGCGGGCTGCTGGCGCTGGTGGCGCTGGTCGCCATCCAGCTGCTCGGCCGGCCGATGGTCGGGCGCTTCACCGCGGTACTGGCGCCGCAGGGCGCCCTGGCCGGGCCGGGCGGTGCCGTGGGCGCCATGGCCGGCGGCGGGACCGGCGGGCCGCATGGCGTGGCGGCGACGCTGCCGGATGGCTCGCCGGCCGCGCCGGGCGACCCGGCGGCGATCGGCCAGGCGATGGTCGGCGCCGATGGCCAGCCGTTGCTGCCGGGCGCCGAAGGCATGGTCGACCTGGCGAATGTCCAGGGCCAGCTCCGCGCCTCGGCCATCAACAACCTGGTCAAACTGGTCAACCAGCATCCGGACGAGGCGCTGCTCGTGCTGCGCCGCTGGCTGGCGCCGGAAGGGGCGAGCTGATGGCGAGGGCGATACTGACCGGCCCGCAGAAGGCCGCCGCGTTGCTGCTCGCGCTCGGCGAGGAACATGCCGCGACGCTCTTTGCCCGCATGCATGAGGATGAGATCCGCGATCTCTCGGTCGCCATGGCGAGCCTCGGCACCGTGCCCTCCGCCACCATCGAGGAGCTGTGCCAGGATTTCAGCGACCAGCTCGGCCAAGCCGGCTCGCTGACCGGCAGCTTCGAGAGCACCGAGCGGCTGCTGCTGAAGACCCTGCCGCCCGACCGCGTCGCGCTGATCATGGAGGAAATCCGCGGCCCGGCCGGGCGGACCATGTGGGACAAGCTGGGCAATGTGAACGAAGCGGTGCTGGCGAACTATCTGAAGAACGAATACCCGCAGACCGTCGCCGTGGTGCTCACCAAGGTGCGCCCCGACCATGCCGCCCGGGTGCTGTCCCTGCTGCCGGAAGGCTTCGCCATGGAAGTGGTGATGCGCATGCTGCGGATGGAGACGGTGCAGAAGGAAGCCCTCGAAGGCGTCGAGCGCACCCTCAAGATGGAGTTCATGTCGAACCTCGCCCGCGCCGCGCGGCGCG
>JAQGIA010000585.1 GCA_028291445.1 Belnapia sp. | reverse complement strand
AGCACCGCACCTTCCATGCTGCGGACCGGAGCTGGCGCTGGTTCCAAAGCCGCGCCACGCCGGTGCGGGACGCCGGGAACCGCATCCTCGAGTGGTTCGGCACCTCGACCGACATCGACGATCAGGTACGCGCCCGCGAGATGCTGGCCCGCAACCATGAGGAACTGGAAGCGCAGGTCGCCGAGCGCACCGCCGAGTTGCAAAGCGCTCTGGCCAGCCTGCGGACGGAGATGGCGCAGCGCGAGCGGGCCGAGGCGGCCCTCCGGCATGCGCAGAAGATGGACGCGGTGGGCCAGCTCACGGGCGGGATCGCGCATGATTTCAACAACATGCTCCAGGGCATCGGGGGCAGCCTCGACATGGTGCGGCGGCGGATCGCCGACGGCCGGATCTCGGAGGTGCACCGTTTCCTCGATCCGGCGCGTCAGGCGGTGGACCGTGCCGCCGGACTGACCCGGCGGCTCCTGGCCTTTGCCCGGCGGCAGCGGCTTGAGCCGAAGCCGGTGGACTCGGATGCGCTGGTGGCGGGGATGGCGGATTTGATCCGCCGGACGGTAGGGCCCGCCGTTCGCCTGGAGCTGCACCTGCGCGACGGCAAGGCGCGCGTGCTGTGCGACCCCGGCGAGTTGGAGAGCGCCCTGCTGAACCTGTGCATCAACGCCCGCGATGCCATGGCGGAGGGCGGCAGGCTGACCATCGATACGGCCGATGTTCGCCTGTCGGTGGCGGATGCCGCCGGGCAGGAGGAGGTGGTGCCGGGCGACTACGTGGCGATCTCGGTCACCGACACCGGCCGGGGCATGCCCGCGGCGGTGGTGGAACGGGCCTTCGAGCCCTTCTTCACCACCAAGCCGCTTGGCCACGGGACGGGGCTCGGGTTGAGTCAGGTCTACGGCTTCGTGCGCCAGTCAGGGGGGCTCGTCCGGCTCGAGAGCGCATCCGGAAAGGGTACGTCGGTGCGTCTTTACTTGCCGCAGCATCAGCAGGTGGAGGCAGTCGATGGCCCCGGCGCCGCCGAGGCGCCGGAGACGGCGGGAATTGACCAGGCTGTTCTTCTGGTGGACGACGACGACACCGGGCGCCAGGCAACGGCCGAGCGGCTGCGCGAGCTTGGCTACCGGGTGCTGGAAGCGGCGGACGGGCCCGCGGCGCTGCATCTGCTGGATGGCGGCGTGCGCGTCGACATGCTGGTCACGGATGTGGGGCTGCCGAACGGGATGAATGGGCGGCAGGTCGCCGAGGCGGTGCGGGAGCGGCGGCCCGGCGTACCGCTGCTGTTCATCACCGGCTACGCGGGTACCGAACTCCCGCCGGGAAGCGAGGTGATCGACAAGCCCTTCGAGCTCGACACCCTGGCGCGGCGGATTCAGGCGGCTTTGGCACGGCATTGAAGGCCGGCGGTGACCCAGGGGCCTTCGCGGCCGAAGGGCGTGATCGAGCACCGGCGCGCCGCCGCAGGTTTTCGGCACCAGCCAGGTGGCGTGGGAATGCGCCAGGTCGCGGTCGCATAAGGCGGCGGCGCATCGCAACGACCCGCCGGGGTCCGTCCGGTTGCCGGTTGCCAGGGGATGGTCGCCAGGGGATGGCCGCCAAGGGAAGGTTGACAGGGGCGGTCGCCCGACCAACCCTGGCCGGCAAATCCGCGGAAGGAAACCGGGGCCATGTCCAGCATACCGAGCCTTGTCATCCGGAACGGCACCATCGTCGACGGCAGCGGCGGGGCGCCCTTCAAGGCCGATGTCGCGATCAGCGACGGCCGGATCACCCAGGTCGGCACGGTCGCCGCCCGTGGCACGGAGGAGATCGACGCGACCGGCCTGATCGTCACCCCCGGCTTCGTCGATATCCATACCCATTACGACGCCCAGGCGACCTGGAGCAGCCGGCTCGACAGCTCGTCGCTGAACGGCGTGACCACGGCGCTGATCGGCAATTGCGGCGTCGGCTTCGCCCCCTGCCTGCCGGCGGCGCGCGATGCGCTGGTCAAGCTGATGGAAGGCGTCGAGGACCTGCCCGAGGTGGTGCTGACCGAGGGACTGCCCTGGAACTGGGAGACCTTCCCGCAATTCCTCGATGTGCTGGGCGCCCGGCGCTACGACATGGATATCGCGACGCAGGTGACCCATGCGCCGCTGCGGGTGCATGTGATGGGCGACCGCGCGGCCGCCTATGCCGAGGCGACGCCCGCGGAATGCGCCGAGATGGCCCGGCTCGCCGCCGAGGGCATCCGCGCCGGGGCGCTGGGCTTCTCCACCTCGCGCGCCATCGCCCACAAGACCCTGGACGGCACCCATACCCCGACTTTGGGCACGCCCGAGCCGGAGCTGGAGGCGATCGCCCGTGCCATCGGCCCGGCCGGGGCGAGCTGGATGCAGGTGATCTCCGACTTCGACGAACCGGAGGATGAATTCGCCCGGCTGCAGCGCATCGCCGCCGCTTCCGGCAAGCCGATGACCTTCAGCCTGCTGCAGCGGGAAAGCCGCCCCTGGCTCTGGCGCTTCCTGCTGGAGAAGGTGGAGGCGGCGAATGCCGCCGGCGTGCCGATGACCGGCCAGGTGATGGGCCGCCCGGTCGGGCTGATGTTCGGCTTCGA
>JAQGIA010000580.1 GCA_028291445.1 Belnapia sp. | reverse complement strand
CGGCGGCCGCGGTCGCCTCGGCCGCGGCCATGTCGCGCAGCTCGGGCTCGATGCGGGCGGCCAGCGCGGTGGCGTGCTCGACGGCCAGGGTGTCGCGCTGGGCGGTCAGGCGGCGGGCGCGCTCGGTGCTGGCGGCCAATTCCATGGCCGCGGCATTGGCGCGGGCGGCGATGGCGGCGGCTTCCTCGGTCGCCGTATTGGCGGCGGCCTCGGCGGCGCGGGCGGCGTCGGTGGCCTCGGCCAGGGCGCCGGCGGCTTCCTCCAACCGGGCGGGCAGGCTGGCCTCGGCACTGGCGAGGCTGGCGTCCTCGCGGCTCAGCCGGGATTCGGCGGCGAGGGCATCGGATTCGACCGCCTCGGCATGGGAGAGGTCGCCGGCGATGCGGGCCAGGGCGGCCTCGGCGGCGGCCAGCGCCTCGCGGGCACGGCGTTCCTCGGCTTCCAGCCCCTCGGCCTCGACGCGGCGGCGTTCGAGCGCGGTTCGGGCGATGGCCTCGGCCTCGCGCGGGGCGGGCAGGCCGCGTTCGGCCTCGAAGCTGCGGATGGCGGCGGCCTCGGCGGCGGCCTCGGCCTGTCTGGTTGCGGCGGAAGCGGTGGCGAAGCTGGCGCTGGCCAGGGCGAGCGCCGCCTGGGCGCGGGCGCGGAGCAGGGAGAGCCACTCGGCCTCAGCCTGGCGGACCAGGCCGGAGAGGTTGCGGTAGCGGTTGGCCTGGCGGGCCTGGCGCTGCAGGGAGTTGCGCTGGGTATCGAGCTGGCCGAGCAGATCCTCGGCCCGGCCGAGGTTGGTCTCGGCCTGGCGCAGCTTCAGCTCCGCCTCGTGCCGCCGGGCGCGGAGGCCGCTGATGCCGGCCGCCTCCTCCAGGACCTGGCGGCGTTCCTCCGGCCGGGCGCCGATCATGGCGGCGACCCGGCCCTGGCTGACCATGGCCGAGGCCCGGGCGCCGGAGCCGATATCGGCGAACATCGTCTGGACGTCGCGCGCCCGGACCTCGCGCCCGTTGATCCGGAAGGTGGAGCCGTCGCCGCGGCCGATCCGGCGGATCACCTCCAGCTCGGGCGCCTCGGCATTGGGCGGCGGCGCCAGGCCGGCGGCATCCTCGAGGTACAGCGAGACCTCGGCCAGGTTGCGGCCCGGCCGGGTCGCGGTGCCGGCGAAGATCACGTCCTCCATCTCGCCGCCGCGCATCGACCGCGCGGAGGTCTCGCCCATGGCCCAGCGCAGCGCCTCGACCACATTCGACTTGCCGCAGCCGTTCGGGCCGACGATGCCGGTCAGGCCGGGCAGCACCTCGACCAGGGTCGCCTCGGCGAAGCTCTTGAAGCCGGCGATGCGGAGGCGGGCGAGGGTGGCCTTCGGCGCATCGCGCCGAGGCGTCTCCTCGCTCGGCACCTGGTCCGCCAAGGCTTGGTCCGCCAAGGCTTGGTCCACCGAGGCCCCGGCGGGGGTGTCCTCCGGCCCGGGCGCTGCTTCGCTCACCCGCGCCTCGCGTCCTCGACCATTTGCTGGAACCGCTCGAAGGTCATGTTGCCGGATTGGTTGTGCGGCGCGCCCTTGCCGCGGAAGGAGAAGCTGGGGGTGGCGGAGACGCTGTACTCGCGCTCGGCCGCCCCGCGCTGCTCCATGATGGCGCGCTGGAAGGGCAGGTCTGCCGCCACCTCGTCAAAGCGCGGCCTAGCCATGCCGGCCAGCGCCGCCAGCTTCGCCAGCTCGGCCACCGGATCGCCGCGCGTAAACGCCCAGCGGTCCTGGCTGGCCAGCAGGGCGCCGAGGAAGCCCTCGTAGCGCTCGGCCGGCAGGCTGCGGGCGACGGCGGCGGCGGTCAGCGCCAGCTGGTCCAGCGGGAAGTCACGCCAGACCAGGCGGATGGCGCCGGTCTCCACCAGCTCCCGCTTCACCCGCGGGAAGATGTCCTTGTGGAAGGCGGCGCAATGGCCGCAGGTCATCGAGAAGAACTCGGTCACCGTCACCGGCGCCTCCGGATTGCCGACCCCGCGCTCGCCGAGCCGCGGGTCGGCGGCTTGCGCCTGAGCCGGGGCCGGGGCCGGGGCCTGAACCTGAGCCGGGGCCTGAACCTGGGCCAGGCCGGGGGAGGCGGCCAGGAGGGCGGCGGTGGCAAGGATGGATCGGCGCAGCATGCGGCCTCCGGGACGGGGTGCGGGTGCCGGGCCCCGCGGTGGGACTCAGCCGCGGGTTCGATAGACGCCCCGCGCCAGCTTTGCCAGCGCCTCGCGCAATTCGCCGGCCGGCAGGCGCTCGACCGCGGCCTCCACCGCCGGCGGCAGCGCCACATCGGGCTGCGGCCGGGGGCGCTTCGGGGCGATGCTGCCGGCCGCCTGCTGGACGAATCGCAGGCGTTCCACCAGCGGGCGGCCCATATGGGCATTGATCCGGGCGATCAGCTCGGGCGCCAGATGGGTCAGCTCCATTGCCACCGGGCCGACGCAGCCGATGGTCAGCGTGCCGGTGGTGACGCGCTTCGGGCTGGTCACCGCCGCCAGGGCGGGGCCGACCACCTCGGCCCAATCCGCCATCAGCAAGGCCCCGGCCGGGCTTTTCTTGCGGAAGACCGGCCGGGTCAGGGTGGGGATCAGCGCGCCGAGCGGCCGGGGACCCCACACGAATCGCTGGTCTTCGCTATCCTTCGCCATATGCCCCTCCCCGAGCCCCAATTGCCGCCGAGTGCCCTGCTGCTCGCCTGGTACGACCGTCACCGCCGGACCCTGCCCTTCCGCAACATGGGGTTGGCGGCGCCCGATCCCTACCGCGTCTGGCTCTCGGAGGTGATGCTGCAGCAGACCACCGTCGCCGCGGTCGGCCCGCGCTTCGACCGATTCCTGGCGCGCTTCCCCGATGTCGCCACCCTGGCCGCGGCGCCCGAGGCGGCGGTGATGGAGGAATGGGCCGGGCTCGGCTATTACGCCCGCGCCCGCAACCTGCATGCCTGCGCCCGTGCCGTCGTCGCCCGGGGCGGCTTTCCGCGCAGCGCGGCGGCGCTGCGCGAACTGCCCGGCATCGGCGCCTATACCGCCGCCGCGATCGCCGCCATCGCCTTCGACGAGGCGGTGGTGCCGGCCGATGGCAACGTCGAGCGCGTCGTCGCCCGGCTGATCGCCGAGGAAACCCCCCTGCCGGCCGCCAAGCCGCGGCTGGCGGCCGTGGCGCAGGGCTTCATGGCGGAACCCGCCGCCCGCGCCCGGCCCGGCGACTTCGCCCAGGCGCTGTTCGACCTCGGCGCCACGATCTGCACCCCGAAGGCGCCGGCCTGCGCGTTGTGCCCATGGCGCACGGAGGGCGGTGGCCCGTGGCGCACGGAGGACGGTGGCCCGTGGCGCACGGAAGGCGGTGACCCGTGGCGGGGCGGCTGCCTGGCGCAGGCGCGGGGTATCCAGGCCGAGCTGCCGCGCAAGACGCCGAAGCGGGCCCGGCCGCTGCGGCATGGCGCGCATTTCCTGCTGACCGATGCCGCCGGCCAGGTGCTGCTGCGGCGCCGCCCGCCGAGCGGGCTGCTCGGCGGCATGCTGGAGATCCCCGGCGCAGCCTGGCGCGAGACACCCTGGACCACCGCCGAGGCGCTGGACCACGCCCCGGTGCCAGGACTCGATTGGGTGCGGGTGCCTGGCCTGGCCCGGCATGGCTTCACCCATTTCGAGCTGGCGATGGTGCTTTATGCGGCCAGCGTGCCGCGGCTCGATCCGCCGGCCGGGATGGAGGCACGGCCCCTGGCCGAGGCCGCCGCGGGTCTGCCCACGGTGATGCGGAAGCTGCTGGACCTGGCCGCGGTCCCGCCCGGCTGAGGCTGCCGCGCTCAGCGCCCGCGAAGAAATCGACCCTGCGAAAGCACGCCCTTCCGGATCATCGGGGATTTTCCACGGTTCCGACGGTGCAGGGCACTCTTGCACAGGCTCTCAGGCTTCGAGGCCGGCGACCGCCAGGATCGTCGCCAGGCTGGCCGCCATGCCGCGCAGGCTCTCGCCCTTCTCCACGTCGATCCATTCCTCCAGCGAATGCGCCCGGCCGCCACGGCCGCCGGAGCCGATCTTGATCGCCGGGATGCCGAGGCTCATCGGGATATTCGCATCGGTCGAGGAGAATTCGTGCCGCGGCGCATAGCCATGGGCGGCGACGGCGGCGGTGGCGCATTGCACGATATCCGCCTGCGCCGGGGTATGTCCGGCCGGACGGTCGCCGATCGCCAGGATTTCGACCGTCACCGGCCCCTCCCGGGTCGAGCGCGCGGCATTCTCGGCCGCCACCGCCGCCGCGACCCCGGCGAGGAATTCCGCCTCCAGCCGGGCCAGCTCGGTGGGCGCCTGGGACCGCAGGTCGACCTCCATGAAGACCGCGTTGGGGATGGCATTCACCGAGGTGCCGCCGCCGAGCACGCTGACGCAATGGGTGGTCGTCGGCTCGGCCGGCGCCGCGAGCCCGGCCAGGGTCAGCGCGGCGCGGGCCATGGCATAGCTCGGGTTGACCAGACCGAAGGCCGAGAAGCTGTGGCCGCCGGGGCCGCGGAAGGTGACGCGGTAGCGCTTGCTGCCGATGCCGCCGGTGACGATCCGGTCGACCTCCGGGCTGTCGACGGTGAAGAAGGCCTGGATGCGGTCGCGGTGGCGGCCCTCCATAAACAGGTGCCGCACGCCGCGCAGGTCGCCGAGCCCTTCCTCCCCCACGTCGCCAACGAACAGGATATCGGCCCGGGTGCGGATGCCGGCGGCATCCATGGCGCGGAGGAAGGCGAGGTTCACCGCCAGGCTGCGGGTATCGTCGCCGACCCCGGGGGCGAAGAGCCTGGTGCCCTCGCGCCGGACCGTCACATCGGTGCCGGCGGGGAAGACAGTGTCGAGATGCGCCGCGACGACGATGGTGGCGCCATTGCCGGTGCCGCGGCGGCGGCCCATCACGTTGCCCACTGCATCCTGCTCGACCTCCTCCAGCCCATGGGCGCGCAGCATCGCCAGATAGGCGCCGGCGCGGGCCGCCTCGGCGAAGGGCGGGGCGGGGATCTCGGTGAGGGTGACGATATCCTCGACCATCCGGTCGTGCTCGCGGTCCAGCACCGCGAGGGCGGCCTGGAAGCGGGCATCGGCGAGGATGGCGGCGACGGTTTCGGTGGCGGTCATGGCATCCCCGGCCTTTGAGCTGAGCCGGGAGCTTCACCCATCTCCGGCAGGGAGGAAACCGCCCCGGCCCTTTTGGTTCTGGTCCCGGGTTGGTTTAGCCCCAGGTTGGTTTTAGACCCGGGCGCCCAGCGCCTCGGTGCGGAACTCATCCAGCAACCGTAGCCGCCCGCCCGGCAATTCCACATGCCAGAAGGCCCAGCCGTTGCAGCTCGGCGCCTCCTGCACGGCGGCGCCCACCTGGTGGATCGAGCCATGCGCCCGGCCGCAGCGAATGGAGCCATCGGCGGTGACCGTCGCCGACCAGCGGCGGGCGCGGTCCACCAGCAGGGAGCCGGCCGGCACCAGCCCGCGCTCGACCAGCGTGCCGAAGGGGATGCGCGGCTGCTCCCGCTTGCCGGCCATGGTCAGCGCGGCGGTCTCGGACAGCGGGACGACCCCCTGGATGCGCTCGGCGGCGGCATCGGCATAGCCCTGGTCGCGCTCGATGCCGACGAAATGCCGGCCCAGGCGGCGGGCGACGGCGGCGGTGGTGCCGGTGCCGAGGAAGGGGTCGAGGATCACCTCGCCGGGATTGGTGCAGGCGAGGATGACCCGGTGCAGCAGCGCCTCCGGCTTCTGCGTCGGGTGGATCTTGGCCCCGGCGGCGTCGCGCAGCCGTTCCGGCCCGGTGCAGAGCGGGATGAACCAGTCGCTCCGCATCTGCACGTCGTCGTTCAGCGCCTTCATGGCGGCGTAGTTGAAGCGGTAGCGGCTTTCCTCGCCGCGGGCCGCCCAGATCAGCGTCTCATGCGCATTGGTGAAGCGCCGGCCGCGGAAATTGGGCATCGGATTGGCCTTGCGCCAGATCACGTCGTTCAGCACCCAGTAGTCGAGGTCCTGCAGCGCGGTGCCGAGGCGGAAGACGTTGTGGTAGCTGCCGATCACCCAGATCGTGCCGTCCTTGCGCAGGAGGCGGCGGGCCTCGGCCAGCCAGGCGCGGGTGAAGGCATCGTAGGTGGCGAGGTCGGCGAAACGATCCCAGGCGTCGTCCACGCCGTCCACCAGGCTGTCGTCCGGCCGGCGCAGGTTGCCCTTGAGCTGCAAATTATACGGCGGGTCGGCGAAGATCGCATGCACCGAGGCCGGCGGCAGGCGCTGCATCTCCGTGATGCAATCCCCGACCAGGATCTGGTCCAGGGGCAGCTCGAGTCCCATTCCCAATGCACGTTCCCCAAAACCAGGCGACTCGGCCAGCGCCCAACATCGCCGGGCGGAGTCCGCCGGTCAACCGAAGCGAAGAACCGCCTGATCCACCGGGGAAAATCCGCGCCGGTGATGCGGGCAGGGCCCATGCGCCACCAGCGCCTCCCGATGCCGCAGGGTCGGGTAGCCGACGTGACGGGCGAAGCCATAGGCGGGCCAGCGCGGGTCGAGCCGGGCCATGGCGCGATCGCGCACCACCTTGGCCAGGATCGAGGCGGCGGCGATCGAGAAACTCAGCGCATCGCCGCCGATGACGCAGCGGACTGGGCAGGGCAGCGGCGGCGCCATGTTGCCATCGATCAGGGCGAGATCGGGCAGCAGGCCGAGCCGGGCGACGGCACGGGCCATGGCGAGATGGCTGGCGCGCAGGATGTTGAACCGGCCGATCTCGCCGACCGAGGCGGCGGCGACGGCGAATTCCACCTCGCCGCGGGCGGCCGCCGCGTGCAGGGCAGCGAAGGCGGCCTCGCGGGCGGCGGCATTCAGCTTCTTGCTGTCGTCGAGCAATGCGGCGAGGCCGGCCGGCACGCCCTGCGGGAAGACCACCGCGGCGGCCAGGACCGGCCCGGCGAGTGGGCCGCGGCCGGCTTCATCCACCCCGGCGACCCGGCCGCCGGCCGCCGTTTCCAAGGCGAAATCGGGCATTACGCGGGGGAGGCCAGCGGCTTGCCCTGCTCGACGATATAGGTGATGGCGAGCTTCGAGACCGCCGGCCCGTTCTTGCCGGAATGCGGCACGCCGGGCGGCACCTGGAAACCCTCGCCGGCGGCGTAGCGGCGGGCAGGCTGGCCCTGCACCTCCAACTCGATCTCGCCTTCCGTCACCATCGAGGATTCGACGCCGGGATGGGTATGGCGGCCGATCAGCGCATGGGGCGCGAGTTCGAGCGACATCAGGATGGAATGCTTGCCCTCGCCGGGGTAGTCGATGGTGCCGAGCACCTTGCGGGTGATGCCGGCCGGGGCGGCGGGCTGCGCGCCGGCCTCGACCGCCGCGGCGACCAGGCCAAGGGCGCTGCACAAGCCGCAGGCCGCGAATATCCGCCGTGACAGCATCGTGTTTCTTCCCCCGAGGATATCGCCAGCCTAGCGAAATGGCGCGGTTGGCGAAAGCGCCGTGGCAGGCTTAGGCTCGGGCCGTTGCACAGGGAGCAGCGTCATGCCCGATGGAGCCCAAAAACCAATGCGTCAGCGGCTGCTGGCGCCGGAGGCCTCGCCGCCCTCCGTCTTCCTCGATCCGGCGAACATGCCCTGGGAGACCTCGGCCTTTCCGGGGATCCTGAGCAAGACGCTCTACAGCGATCCCTCGGGCATGTGCACCTTGCTGCTGAAGCTGGAGCCGGGCGCGGTGGTGCCGCTGCACGAGCATACCGCGATCGAGCAGACCTATGTGCTGGAGGGCAGTTTCCTGGACGAGGAAGGCACCTGCCTGCCGGGACAATTCGTCTGGCGGCCGGAGGGCAATACCCATGTCGCCTGGGCCGGGCCGGAAGGGGCCACCATCCTCGGCGTCTTCCTCAAGCCCAATGTCTTCGCCGCGGGGCAGAAATTCTTCACCGCCCCCGATTGAGCCTAGAGCAGCGCCAATTGCCGCGCCGGGGCCTTTGCCTCGGGCGGCGGGGCGAACTGGCTGCAATCGAGCGCCTGGGACACCACCCGGGCGCCGCCGAGGCCGAGCTTGCCCACCGCCAGACGGAAGCGGGCGGCCAGCATGTCGGCATAGACGCCGGTGCCGGTCTGCCGGATGCCGAAGCGGCTGTCGTACGTCGCCCCGCCACGGGTCTCCCGCACCAGCGCCAGGATGCGGGCGGCACGGTCGGGGAAATGGGTCTGCGCCCATTCCTCGAACATCTGCCGGATCTCCAGCGGCAGGCGCAGCAGGACATAGCCCGCCCGCGTCGCCCCGGCGGCGGCGCAGGCGGCCAGGATCCGCTCCAGCTCCGCGTCGTTCAGCCCGGGGATCATCGGCGCCGCCAGGACCCCGGCGGGGATGCCGGCGGCGGCCAATTGACGGATCGCCTCGATGCGCCGCAACGGCGTCGCTGCCCGCGGCTCCATTCGCCGCGCCAGGCCGGCGTCCAACGTGGTGACGGAAAGGCAGACATGCACCAGGTTCCGCCGTGCCAGCCGCCCCAGGATATCGAGGTCGCGCAGTACGCCGGCCGATTTCGTCACGATGGTGACCGGATGGCCGAAGCGCTCCAGCACCTCCAGCACCTGCCGGGTCAGCAGCAGCGTCCGCTCGATCGGCTGGTAGGGGTCGGTATTGGCGCCCAGCGCCACCGGCTTGGCCACATAGCCGGGCCTGCGCAGCTCCTTCTCGAGCAGCGCCGGCAGATCCGGCTTGAACAGCAGCTTGGTCTCGAAATCGAGGCCCGGGGAATAGCCGATATAGGCGTGGCTGGGCCGGGCATAGCAATAGACGCAGCCATGCTCGCAGCCGCGATACGGGTTGATGGAGCGGTCGAAGCCGATATCCGGACTGTCGTTCCAGGCCATGGCGGTCCGGGATTTTTCGCGCAGCAGGGTGGTGGGCAGGGGCGGCAGCTCGGCCAGTTCCGCCAGGCTGCCCCAGCCATCGTCGAAGGCTTCCCGCGCCGTGCTCTCGAAGCGGATGGCGGGGTTGGAGACGGCGCCGCGCCCCCTGCGCAGGCCAGGCAGCAGCGCGGCGCCGGCAGACCCGCCGAGGGTCGATCCATCGGGCATGGGGCCGTTCCTTCTATGTTCTTCCAGAGCCTGCCAAGCCCTCCTGTGGGTGTCAAGAACGTAGTAAGAACTTTTGGTTAAAAGCCCACCAGAACAAACCCTGACTATCGTGATCCCGGCGCTGAACGCGGTACGCAGCCTGGGTCCCGTGCTGGCAGGCTGCGCGCCCTTCCCGGTGGTGGTCGCCGATGGCGGCAGCACCGATGGCACCCAGGCGCTGGCCGTGACCGCTGGCGCCCGGCTTGTCCTTTCCCCCCGTGGCCGTGGCGCCCAGCTTGCCGCCGGCGCCGCGGCGGCCGGCACCGGCTGGTTGCTGTTCTTGCATGCCGATACCCGGCTCGCCGCCGGCTGGCCGCAGGTCGTCCAGGCCGCCATGGCCGATCCGGGCCGGGCGGGATACTTCGCCTTCGCCCTCGACGATCCGAGCCCCGAGGCCCGCCGCCTGGAACGCCGGGTCGCCTGGCGCTGCCGCGTCCTGGGCCTGCCCTATGGCGACCAGGGCCTGCTGATCGCCCGCGCCCTCTATGATCGGGTCGGCGGCTATCGCCCGCTGGCGCTGATGGAGGACGTGGATCTGGTCCGCCGCCTCGGCCGCCGCCGGCTGGCAGCGCTACCGCTGCCCGCCACCACCTCCGCCGCGCGCTGGCGGCAGGATGGCTGGCGCCGCCGCTCCGCCCGCAATCTGTTCTGCCTTTTTCTCTGGTTTCTTGGCGTGCCGCCGCGGTTCATTCGCAGGATTTATGGATGAAGGGCGACCGGCTGATCCTGTTTGCCCGCGCGCCACGGCTCGGCACCGTGAAGCGGCGGCTGGCTGCGGGGGTGGGTGCGCTGGCGGCGCTGCGCTTCTACCGCGGGCAGTTGCGCCGGCTGATCCGCCAGCTCGGCCGCGACCGCCGCTGGCAGTTCGAGGTCGCGACCACGCCCGACCATATCCGCTGGCCGGCCGGTGCGCCGCTACGCCGGCAGGGCCGGGGCGACCTCGGCCAACGCATGCAACGGGCGCTCGCCCCCTCCGCTGCGACGCAGTTGGGTCGATCGGGAATGCGCCGTGCGGTGCTGGTCGGCAGCGATATCCCCGGCCTCGGTCCGGCCGATGTCGCCAGCGCTTTCCGCGCCCTCGGCCGGGCGAATGCGGTCTTCGGCCCGGCCGAGGATGGCGGCTACTGGCTGGTCGGCTTCGG
>JAQGIA010000344.1 GCA_028291445.1 Belnapia sp. | reverse complement strand
TTAGCAACCGCAGATGTGCAGCAGGACCTTCACGCGATGGGGTGCGAAGTTGCGGCCTGTCCTGCGGTCAAGCCGATTACCGGGCCTTGATTCCGCCGGCCGTTCTTTCCGCCTGTTAATGAACTCCCCGGGGAAAGCCAATCGACAGCATCGTGTGCAGGCCATGACTTTGTTGTGCAGACCGCAGGAGGCGGCGCAGGAAAGATTGCTCTTCGGAACGAGCGGGTAATGGCGGATTGGTTCTTATATCTGCGAAGTTAAGCTGGATCAGCCGTCTGTCCGGGGCGGCAGGACAGCGCGTCACCATCCGCACGCCGATGCCGTTTCGGTTACCGGTGGCCGCATTGTCCGGGTTCACCTTGCATGGCCCTGTATTCCACGAAACCAATGACGCGAAATCGTGATGTGCGCGGCCGGTCGGCAGCGGGCGCTTTCGATACGAAGTCTGGGAAATTGTCGCTTAGCGCAGGGGTTGGGCCGTTCCGTTGCGGTGGCTTTATCGATTGTGATTTTGGATCCCGTCTATCCGGGATATTGCTTGGGCGTTACCCGCCTGGCTGGCGGGCGAACTGAGGAACGTCCCGCACAATGGTGTTCAGCTCGGCCACCTTTATCCTGGGCTTTCTTCCGCTCGTCCTGCTCGGTTTCCTGGTGCTTGCGGGGCTTGGGCGGCAGCGCATGGCGGCAGTCTGGCTCACCGGTGCATCGCTGGTCTTCTATGGCTGGTGGAATCCAGGCACCGTCCCGCTGCTCTGCGCCAGCATCATCGGCAACTACCTGCTCGGCGGTTACCTGGTGCGGCGGCCCTCGCGGAGCGTTCTGGTGCTCGGCATCGTCGCCAACCTCCTGCCGCTGATCTATTTCAAATACACCATCTTCCTGCTGTCCAATGTCGATGCCGCCTTCGGGCTGGGCTGGCAGTTGCCGGAAATCCTGCTGCCGCTGGCGATCTCCTTCTTCACCTTCCAGCAGATCGCCTATCTCAGCGACGCGCATGACGGCGCCGTGGTCGAGCATGATTTCGTCAACTACTGCCTGTTCATCACCTTCTTCCCGCATCTGATTGCCGGACCCATCACGCATCATCGCGAGATGCTGGCGCAATTCACCAACCCGGAGAACTTCCGGCCACGCCTCGACAACCTCTCGGTCGGCGCAACGCTGTTCGTGCTCGGCCTGGCGAAGAAGGTCATACTTGCCGATCCGTTGGGCGCCGGGGCCAGCCCGGCCTTCGCCGCTGCCGCCGATGGCGCGGCGCTGACCTTGCTCGATGCCTGGGGCGCGGCGCTGACCTATACGCTGCAAATCTACTTCGACTTCTCCGGCTATACCGACATGGCCATCGGCCTCGGCCTGTTGTTCGGTATCAGCCTGCCGCCGAATTTCGACAGCCCCTACAAGTCGCGCAACGTGATCGAGTACTGGTCGCGCTGGCACATGACGCTGACGCGCTTCCTGACCGCCTATGTCTACAACCCGATCGTCCTGCAGGTGACGCGCGCCCGCGCTGCCGCCGGCAAGCCCCTGCCGAAGCGGGGCCGGATGGGTTTCGGCACCTTCGTCATGCTGGTCGTCTATCCCACCATCCTGACCATGTTCCTCTCGGGCATATGGCACGGCGCCGGCTGGCAATTCCTGGCCTTCGGCCTGCTGCACGGCGGCTATCTCGTCATCGCGCATGCCTGGCGGGCCTGGAAGCTGCGGCAGGGCTGGCGGCTGGACGACGATAGAATTCTGGTGAAGGCCGCGTCGGTGCTGCTCACCTTCCTCTGCGTCGTCGTCGCCATGGTCTTCTTCCGCGCGGCGGACCTGACCACCGCGCTGAACCTGCTGGCGGGGATGGCGGGGCTGCACGGCGTCGTCCTGCCGGTGAGCATCGCCGAGCTTCCCGTCGCCTCCACGCTGGTCGGGCTGTTCGGCGTGCAGGCCGGGACGAGCCGCTATTTCAACCCTGGCAGCTGGGCCCTCGTCGCAGTGCTGCTGGCGGTCGTCTGGACCATGCCCAATACCCAGCAGTGGCTGCGGCATTTCCGCACGGCGCTCGGCTGGCGGCCGCGGCCGCATTGGGCGCAGCCGCGGCTATCGGCCATGACCTGGCGCCCGGCGCCGCTGTACGGGATCGCGCTGGGTCTGCTCTCCTTCTTCGTGCTGCTGCGGACCTTCTCTTCCGCCCCCACCGAATTCCTCTATTTTCAGTTCTGAGGCGCCCATGGAACAGCTCGCCTGGCTCCCGCTGCATCCTGATCTCGGCGCGGCCATCGGCGCCGCCAAGCGCCTGGCCGATCCGGTGGCACGGCTGGCGGAGGCGGCACGGCTGGCCGGACACCGGCGCGACTTCACCGCGACCGGCCGGCTCGACCGGCTGGCGGCCGAGGGGCTGACCGAATCCGCCGCGGGTTTCGCGCCGCTGCGGCTGGCCATCCTCGCCTCCCATACGGTCGACCATCTGGTGCCGGCGATCCGGGTGGCGGGGCTGCACCGCGGCCTGGCGCTCTCCGTGCACCTGCCGTCCTATGGGCAGTACCGCCAGGCGCTGCTGGGCGACGACCCGGCCCTGGCGGCTTTCGCGCCGCAGATCGTGCTGCTGGCGCTCGATTCGCAGGACCAGCCGCTCGACCTGCCGCTCGACTCCCCGGAGACGGTGGTGCACGAGGCCGTGGCGGACCGCGTCGCATCGCTGCGGCTGCTCTGGCGCCGGGCACGGGAGCGGTTCAATGCCACGGTGATCCAGCAGACGCTGGTCGCCGCCGATCCGCCGGTCTTCGGCGCCTATGAGCTGCTGGTGCCAGCCTCGCCGGGCGCGGTGATCGAGCGGCTGAATGCC
>JAQGIA010000531.1 GCA_028291445.1 Belnapia sp. | reverse complement strand
GCCAGCATGCCACGGGGATGCCGGTGGCGGCCGGGCACGGTGCCGTCTTCGCCAGCGTCACCCTGCGGCCGACCGTGCCGCTGGCCGCATCCGCGTTGCGCGCGGCGCTGGAGGCGCTGCCGGAAGGCGTGCTGCGTGCCAAGGGCGTGCTGCCGCTGGATGGCACCCCGATGCTGGTCCAGCGGGTCGGCCGCCGCCTCGCCATCACGCCTTTCGCGGGCGAGGCCGCGGCGGCCCTGGTGCTGATCGGCACCGAGGCGGTCTGGGACGCGGCGGAGGCGCTGCGTCCGCTCGGCCTTATCCGAGGGTGATGCCGGCCTCCCGCACCACCCGGGCGATGATCGGCCGCTGCGCTTCCAGCCAGCTTGCGAAACCTTCCGGCGTGCTGCCGATCAGCTCGGCTCCCAGCGGGTCCATGCGGCTGCGCACGCCGGCATCGCGGCAGGCCTCGGCGATGGCCGCGGCCATCCGCAGGATGATCGGCTGGGGCACGGCGGCGGCGGCGAACAGCCCGTTCCAGTCGTTCATCTCGTAGCCGGGGAAGCCGCTCTCGGCCAGGGTCGGCGCCTCGGGATAGGCCGCGGCCCGCTGCGCGCTGGTGACGGCCAGGATGCGCGCCCGGCCCGACTGCACCGGCGGCTTGATCGAGGATGAGGTGATCAGCACCGCATCGATCACCCCGGCCATGATGTCCCGCGCCGCATCGGCGCCGCCGCGATAGGGCGCATGCACCAGCCGGATTCCGGCCAGCCGCTGGAACAGTTCGCCGGCCAGATGCGCCATGCCGGCCGCCGGCGGGGTGCCGTAGCTGATGGTATTGGGCGCGGCCTTGGCCTGGGCAATGAATTCGGCGAGCGTCGCCGCCGGAAAATCCTGCCGCACCGCGATCACCTGCGGGAAGCTCGCCACCTGCGAGACCGGGGCGAAGGCGGTGCGGTAGTCGAAGGGCAGGTCGCGCATCAGCAGCGGGTTGGTGATCTGGTTCGCCGCGTCGATCAGGAAGCTGTAGCCATCGGCCGGGGATTGCAGCACCGCGTTGGCGGCGATGGTGGCGTTGCCGCCGGTGCGGTTCTCGATGACGATCGACTGGCCGATGATCTCCTGCGCCCGGGCGGCGACGGCCCGGGCGGCGGTATCGGCCGCGCCGCCGGCGGCGAAGGCGACCACCCAGCGCAGCGGGCGGTTCGGCCAGGCGGATTGGGCCCTGGCAGACGGCGCGGCGAAGGGCGCCGCCAGCGCGAGGCCCAGCGGGAGACCCAGCGCCGCGCGGCGCCTCACCGGCTGTTCTCGCGGCCGTAGCGGCGTTCGAAGGCGGCGATATCCTCCTCGAAGGACATCGTCAGGCCCAGCTCGTCGACGCCTTCCAGCAGGCAGTGCTTGGCGAAGGGGTCGACCTCGAAGCCATGGGTGGTGCCATCGGGAAAGGTCACGGTCTGGCTCGGCAGGTCGACCGTCACGCTGGCGCCCGGCGTGGCTTCGAGCTGGGCCATCAGGGCGGCCACCGCCTCGGCCGGCAGCACCACCGGCAGCAGGCCGTTCTTGAAGCTGTTGTTCTGGAAGATGTCGCCGAAGCTCGGCGCGATGGCGCAGCGGAAGCCGCCGTCGTGCAGCGCCCAGACCGCGCTTTCACGAGAGGAACCGCAGGCGAAATTCTTGCCGCCGACGACGATCCGCGCGCTGCGGAAGGCCTCCTGGTTCAGCGGGAATTCCGGGTTCGGCGCATCCTCGCCGGGTAGCCGGCGGGCGTCGTGGAACAGGAACTGGCCATGGTCCACCTCGCGCGGGCGGGACAGGAAGCGGCCGGGGATGATCTGGTCGGTATCGATGTTGGGGCGGGCCAGCGGCACCGCCACGGCTTCGAGGTGGATGAAGGCTTCCATCAGGCTTCTCCCGCCAGCAGCTTGCGGACATCGGTGAAATGGCCGGTGACGGCGGCGGCGGCGGCCATCGCCGGGCTGACCAGGTGGGTCCGCGCGCCGGGTCCCTGGCGGCCCATGAAATTGCGGTTGCTGGTGGAGGCGACCCGCACGCCCGGCGCCGCGGTATCCCCGTTGGTGCCGAGGCACATCGAACAGCCTGGCTCCCGCCAGGCGAAGCCGGCGGCGCGAAAGTCCTCGTGCAGCCCCTCCGCCTCGGCCTGGCGTTTTACGGGGTCGCTGCCGGGCACCACCCAGGCTTCGACCCCGGCGGCCACGGTCCGGCCCCGTGCCACGTTGGCGGCAGCGCGCAGGTCCTCGATGCGGGAGTTGGTGCAGGAGCCGATGAAGACCCGGTCCACCGCCACGGTATCCAGCGGCATCCCGGCGGTGAGGCCCATGTAGTCCAGCATGCGGTGCATGACCTCGCGCCGTTCCTCGTCCACCGCATCGGCCGGGTCGGGCACTAGGCCACCGATCGGCAGGGCGTCCTCGGGGCTGTTGCCCCAGGTGACCATCGGCTCGATGACGCTGCCGTCGAGCGTGACCTCGGCATCGAAAGCCGCGCCGGGGTCGCTCGGCAGGCGCTTCCAGCGTTCCACCGCGTCATCCCAGTCGGCCGGGGCATAGGGGCGGCCCTTCAGGTAGGCGAAGGTGGTCTCGTCCGGGGCCACCATGCCGGCGCGGCCGCCCGC
>JAQGIA010000524.1 GCA_028291445.1 Belnapia sp. | reverse complement strand
GCCAGCATGGGCTGGCTGGTGTTGCGCTGATCAGAGCCAGCATGGGCTGGCTGGTGTTGCGCTGATCAGAGCCAGCATGGGCTGGCTGGCGCCGTGCTGATCAGAGCCCGCCGCAGCCCTTGGCCCGCAGCGAGTCGATGACCCAGCCGCGCGCCCAGGTGCCGGCATCGATCGCTGCCTGGGCCTCGACCTCCTTCGCGTTATGCGCTTCGCCGGCAGCGACGGCGGCTTCGGCGTCGGCGGCCGGCAGCACCACCACGCCATCCTCGTCGGCCATGATGAGATCGCCCGGCATCACCACCTGACCGCCGCAGGCGACCGGATAGCCGATCTCGCCCGGCCCATCCTTGTAGGGGCCGGAAGGGGTGACGCCGCAGGCCCAGACGCCGAGATGCATGGCGCCCAATTGCGCCACGTCGCGCACCGCGCCATCGACGATCACCGCGGCGATGCCGCGCTTCGCCGCCCAGCCCATCATCAGCTCTCCGGTGATGGCGATGGCGAGGTCGCCGCCGGCATCGACCACGATGACGTCGCCGGGCTCGGCCATGTCGATCGCCCGGTGCAGCATCAGGTTGTCGCCCGAACGCGCCCGGACGGTGAAGGCCGGCCCCGCCACCATCCGCCGCCCGCCGAAGGGGCGGAAGCCGCCGCGCATGGTCTGGATGCGGTTCACCACATCGCCGAGATTGGCCGCCGGCACGCGGGCGGCGCGTTCGCAGAGCGCCGGGGAGACCCGGGTGGTCACGGGCCGGATGCGGAAGCCGAGTGTCATGATGGATCTTTTCCCCTGGAATAACGCGGCCATCATGACGGTATGGCTTCGCCTGTCGAGCGGCCAGGAGGACGCCTTATTGGGCCAATAAGTATACAATACTCCAACTTTCCCCAGACATTTTATCAGCAATGGCTGCAGAACCAATGTGCGGCACGCGGCGTTCGTTCCTTGACGGCATCGTGTCCGGCGCCCTTGCAGACCGGGGATTGCGGGGCACAAATAATAAAATATGCTATCTAATAAGTTGAATATTCATATAGCAGAACGCCCAGATGGGCGATTTACCCCCCCCCTGAGCATGCCGACCGGAGGCCCCATGTCGACTCCCCGCCCCATCCTCATCGTCGAGGACGATGCCGCCCTGCGTGCCTCGCTGACCGACCAGTTCGAATCCGATGGCGACTTCATCGCCGAGGGGGTGGAGACGGCGCGCGAGGCCGAAGCCAAGCTGGCCTGCGTCGATTCCCGCTACGACGCCATCGTGCTCGACATCGGCCTGCCGGATGCGGATGGCCGCGAATTCTGCGCCCAGCTGCGGCGCGACGGGCGGCGGATGCCGATCATCATGCTGACTGGCGCCGATGAGGAACAGGATATCGTCCGCGGGCTGGATTCCGGCGCCAACGACTATATCGCCAAGCCGGTACGGATGTCCGAACTCCTGGCGCGCGTCCGGGCGCAGTTGCGGATCTTCGACAATTCCGAGGATGCGGTCTTCACCATCGGTCCCTATCTGTTCCGGCCCAGCGCCCGGCTGCTGCACGATGCCGCCCGCAACCGCAAGGTCCGGCTGACCGACAAGGAATGCACCATCCTGAAATTCCTTTACCGCGCCGACGGCAAGGCGGTGGCGCGCGAGGTCCTGCTGAACGAGATCTGGGGCTATAGCAGCGCCGTCTCGACCCATACGCTCGAGACCCATATCTACCGGCTGCGCCAGAAGATCGAGCCGGATCCGACCCATGCCCGGTTGTTGCTGACCGAGACGGGCGGCTACAAGCTGGCCACCGCCGCGCTGCACGGCGGCAACGGCTGATCCGCCGGCCCCCGTGGCTTGGGCCATGGCCGCAGGCCGGCTTCGTTGCTGATGCGGCCACCGCTTGCCATCATGTGCGGCGGGCCGCACCGTGTGGGCCAGATGATCGCCCGGCCCCACCAGCGCCCTTTCCCGCTCGCCGCAAGGCAGCCAGCCCAGGCCGCCGGGATGCGCATGGCGGCCGCGGCATCGCCCCGGTGAAGGAGCCCCGCGCATGAGCGACCTGCCGACCGCCGCCGACATGGAGGAAATCGCCGGGGCGACGGCGCCGGCGACGCCCGAATTGGTGCTTGGCGAAAGCCTGCTCTGCGCCGGCCTTGCCGACATGGTCGCCGTGGTGCCGGCCGAGGCCAAGATCGCCATGCTGGAGCGGATCGCCGATTGCGGCTTCCGCCGCATCGCGCTGACCAGCCTGTCCGATCCCGCGGGAGTGCCCCAATTCGCCGATGCCGAGGTGGTGCTGCGCGGCGCCCGGCGCCGTCCCGGCCTGGTGTTCAGCGCCGCCTGTCCCGATGCCCTGGCGGTGCGGCGGGCGCTGGTCGCCCTCGATGGCGGCTGGGGTCCCGAGGAGATCGCCCTGCTGGTCCCGGCCAGCGAGGCCGAGGCGCAACGCAGCCTCGGCTGTTCCCGTGCCGAACACTGGGACAGGGTGGTGGCGATGGCGGCGCTCGGACGTGGTAATTTCAGCCTGGCGGCCACCATCTCCGTCGCCTTCGACTGCCCCACCGATGGCCCGACCACGCCGGAGCGGGTGCGCGAGGATGCCGAGCGCCTGGCCGAGCTGGGGGTCACCCATATCGGCATCGGCGATACCGCCGGCAGCGCCACGCCGCCCCGGGTGCGTGACCTGATCGGCTGGCTGCATGGCGCGCTGCCCACCGCCACCTTCATCGCCCAATTTGCCGATGTCCGCGGCACCGGCATCGCCAATACCCTGGCGGCGATCGAGGCCGGGCTGACCCATGCCGATGCGACGCTCGGCGGCATCGGCGGTCGCCTGGCGGGTGGCCGCGCCGGCAATACCCGCACCGAGGATCTGGCCGGCGTGCTGGAGGCGATGGGCTTCGGTACCGGCCTCGACCTGACGAAGCTGCGTGCGGCCAGCCAGGCGGCCGAAGCGCTGCTCGACCGGCCACGGTAGAGCGAGAGGCCAGGTTCTGACGGAATCGGGCCATTTCATCGGGTTTTAGATCAGGCCAGGGCTGAACGCCGGTGTCATGACCGGATCGAACCCGATGCGCCTGCTGGCCCGGACCAAGCTGCTCGCCGGATTCGGCGTCCTCATGACGCTCCTGCTCGGCATGGGGGCTTCGCCATCCACCGGATGAGCGCGGTGAACTTCGGGGCTGCCGCGATATCCGCGCTGCCTGAGCCCTGCGCTCCCGCCTGGGCCGCAGCATCGAGCCACCCGGCGGGTGCTATGCCGCCCGATCGCCGTCCGCTTTGGTAACTGCATCCAAGGCCTTCAGGCGCCCCGCCGATTGCGCCTGACCGGTGACAGGCATTTCACAGCCATC
>JAQGIA010000523.1 GCA_028291445.1 Belnapia sp. | reverse complement strand
GCTTGTCGCCGCCGCCCTTGGGCGACATCACCTGCCAGAACAGGATGTGATTCCAGTGCTGGCCGGCCTGGTTGAGCACCGGGGCGCCATCGGCACCGGCCTTGCCGGCCTCGGCCACGATGGTCTCCAGCGACTTGCCGGCAAGGCCCTTGCTCTCGACCAGGCCGTTCAGCGCGGTGACATAGGCGTTGTGGTGCTTGCCGTGATGGAGTTCGAGCGTCTCCTGGCACATGCCCTGGGCGGCGAGCGCGCTGGTGTCGTAAGGCAGCGCGGGCAGGCTGAAGGCCATGGGGGTCTCTCCCGTTTATGGGTGGTGCACCCGGCATGCCCGGGGGCTGACAGGACAGCTAGGCGGCGGCTTCCCGCGCGTCAAGCAAGCGGGCATGAAGCCCGGGATGTCCGAACCCCTTTCCCCGATCGCCGGCTTCGCCCGAGCGCATGACCCCGATCGCTTCCTCTGCGGCCTGTTCGCACCGGCCGCGCGGCGCGACGCCTATTGCACGCTGATCGCCTTCAACCATGAGCTGGCCCGGGCGCGCGAGGCGGCACGGACGCCGCTGATCGCCCTGATGCGGCTGCAATGGTGGCGCGACGTGGTGACCGATGCCGCGGCCGGCAAGCCGCCCCGCCAGCACGAGGTGGCCGGCCCGCTGCAGGCGGCGATCGCCGCCGGCCTGCTGGAGCCGGAGGCGCTGATCGCCCTGGCGGATGCGCGCGAGGTCGAGGCGGAGGAGGCAGGCTTGCCATCGGAGGCCGCCTTCGGGGCCTATCTGCGGGGCACCGCGGGCGGCGTCGCCCTGGCGGCGGCACGGCTGCTGGGCATGGCGGGACCGGGACTGGCGGCGGTGCAGGAGGCCGGGGCCGCCTATGGGCTGGCAGGCGTGCTGCGCAGCCTGCCAGCCCTCGCCGCGCAAGGCCGCTGCCTGTTGCCGGAGGAGGTGCTGGCGCGGCATGGGCTGACCGCCGCAGCCGTCATCGCGGCGCCGCAAGCCGCGGCGGTTCGGGCGGCGGTGGCGGGGATGGCCACGGCCGGGCTGCGGTGGATCGGCGTGCTGCGGCCGAGGACGCCACGGTCGGCCGTCGCCGCGGTACTGCCATTGGTGCTTGCCCGGCGGGACCTCCGGCGTTTGGCGCAGGGCAAGGAAGTGCCAGCGCCGCGACGGCTGGGCGACCGGCTGGCGGTGATCGCGGCAGGATTGCTGGGCCGCCCCTAGGCGCTGGCGGCGGCCGGGACCGCCGCCTTCTGCCGATGGCCAGGTGCAGGCGGAGGCTGCTGCTGCAATGCCGCAAAATCAGCCGGTTACGGCCTGCGGCGGCGGCATCGACGGCGGTACGCCCGGGGTTTGCGGCGGCACCTCCGGGCCCGGGCCGGGCGGCAGGGGCGAGGGCGCCGGGCCGGGCGAGGCCGGGCCGGGCGATGGCGGCATCGTCGGGATCTCGGGCATGGGGGCCTGGCCGGGGTTGGTCGGATCGGACATGGGCTCGCTCCCTGGGTTGCATCCAGGCAACGCGGCACGGGCCCCTGTGTTGCCCGGCGATGCGGTTCCCAAAGATCCGACGCCAGGGCTTAAGCCGCGCGGGACCGCCGCCCCAGCAGGGCGCTGCCGATGATGGTCAGGCTGAGCGTCACCACCAGCAGGATGAAGGCCAGCGCCGCGCCGAAGGGCCAGTTGGTGCCCTTGACGAACTGGTCGTAGACCGCCGGCGCCATCATCTTGAACTGCGGCCCGCCCAGCAGCACCGGAGTCGCATAGGCATTCATGCAGAGGATGAAGACCAGCACGCTGCCGGCGGCGACGCCGGGCAGCGCCAGCGGCAGCACCACCCGGCGGAAGCCGGTCAGCGGCCCGGCGCCGAGATTGGCGGCGGCTTCCTCCAGGTTGCGGGGAATCGCCTCGATCACCGAGGCCAGCGTCAGGATCATGTAGGGCGCCACCACCGCGACGATGCCGACGACCACGGCGCCGCGGGTATAGAGCAGGGTCAGCGGCTCGGCGATCAGGCCGAGCCCCAGCAGGCCCGCGTTGATCGCGCCGTCGCGGCCGAGCAGCGCCATCCAGCCGGCGGCCCGCACCACGTTGCCGACCAGCAGCGGGAACAAGGTCAGGATGACGGCAAGGCTCTTCCAGCGGCTTTCGAGCCGGGCCAGCCAGTAGGCGGCGGGAAAGCCGAGCAGCAGGGCGATCAGCGTGCAGGACAGCGCCACGCCCATCGTGGTGCCGAGCACCTCCTGGTAATAGGGATCGGCGATGGCGCGCAGGTAATTGTCCGGCGACAGCGCCTCGATCATCAGCTCGGTCGGGCTGTACTGGTTGAGGCTGATGCGGAACAGCATGGCCATGGGCGCGACCAGCAGCAGCAGCACCAGCAGGCCGGCGGGAAGGACAAGCCCCGCCATGTCTACGCCTTGAACTCGCGGTTCCAGAAATTCAGCACATCGGGCGCCATGCGGGCCATGTAGGCGTAATCCGGGGTACGCAGCCTGGCCTGGTCGGCGTCGCTCAGGCTGATCTGCCGCGCCAGCTCGGGCGGCAGCGGCGCATCGGTGACGGTCGGGACATAGCCCATGCGTCGGGCGAAGGCGGATTGCGCGCGCGGGTCCAGCATCAGCTCGATGTAGCGCCAGGCCTGGTCCTTGCCGCGGGTATTGCGCGGCACCGCCATCTCGTAGGTGATGGAGGTGGCGCCTTCCTCCGGCACGGCATGCTCGAGCGGAATGCCGGCCTGCTTCCACATGTAGCCGCGCGCCAGCCACATCACCGTCAGCCAGACCTCCTCCGACTTCAGCGCCGCCGCCAGGGCCTCGTTCGAGGGATAGACCCGGGCGCCGAGCTGCTTCCAGGCCCGCAGCTTGTCCCAGGCCGGGGCGAAGTCGCTGTTGCCGCCGCCACCGACGATGGCGGCGGTCTCGACGTATTGCGCATAGAGCAAATCCGAGAGGCCGACCCGGCCACGGTACTTCGGGTCCCACAGATCGGCATAGGAACGCGGCGCCGGGTTCACCTTGGCCGGGTTATAGAGGATGACGCGGGCCGAATAGATATGCGGCACCGCATAGGACTTTCGCAGCGCCGGGATGATGGCGCTGATGCGCGCGAGTTCGGGCACCGGGTCGAACAGCCCGTGCTGCGACAGCTCGTACATGTCGACGTCCGACAGCGCCGCGACATCCATGCTGCCGCGGCGGGCCTGGCGTTCCGCCAGCAGCTTGGCCTTGCGCGGCGGCGCCGGGGCCACGTCCTGCACCGGCTCCAGCCCGGCCGGCCGGGCGATGGGAATGTCGAGCCCCTGCTGCAGGATCTCGCCATAATCGCCGCCCCAGGTGCCGACCACGACCTGCGCGCCTTGGGCATAGGAAAGCCGTGGCGCGCCGGCGGTGAGCGCGGCGACGGCGGCGGCGAGGTCGCGCCGCTTCAACGCTTGAATTCCTTGTTCCAGAAGTCGATCAGCGCGACCTGGTTTTTGGCGATGTACTCGTAGTCCGGCGTGCGCAGCCTGGCCTGCTGCTCCGGCGTCAGGCTGATCTGCCGGGCGAGCTCGGGCGGCAGCGTCGCGTCGGTGACGGTCGGCGCATAGCCCATCCGATCGGCGAAGGCGCCCTGGGCGCGCGGGTCGAGCGCGGCGTTCAGATAGGCCAGCGCGCCGTCGCGGTTGCGGGCGTTCTTCGGCACCGCCATCTCGAAGCAGATGCTGGTGGCGCCCTCGCTGGGCACGGCATGCTCCACCGGAATGCCGGATTTCTTCCACATGAAGCCGCGCGCCAGCCACATCAGGCTGAGCCAGACCTCCTCGGATTTCAGCGCCGCGGCCAGCGCCTCGTTCGAGGGATAGACCTTCACGTCGAGGCTGCGGAGTTCCATCAGCTTGCGCTTGCCGGGCTCGTAGTCGTGGTGGTCGCCGCCTGCGACGATGGCGGCGGTCTCCATGTTCTGCAGGTGCAGGATATCCACCAGCCCGACCTTGCCGCGATACTTCGGATCCCAGAGGTCGGCGTAGCTCTGCGGCGCGGCGGTGACCTTGGCCGGGTTGTACAGGATGACCTTGGCCGAATAGATATGCGGCACCGAATAGGGCCGCCTGAGCGAGGGTATGGCCTTGGCCAGGTTGGGGATGCGGGCGGCGTCGATCGGCTCGAAGACGCCCTGCTGGGCCATGGTGAACATGTCCACGTCGGACAGGCAGCAGACATCCATGCTGCCGCGACGGGCGGCCCGCTCGGCGATCAGCTTGGTCTTGCGCGGGTCCTGCGGCCCGACATCCTGGATCGCCTCGATCCCCTGCGGCCGCAGCAGCGGGCGGTCGATGTTGCCGGCGAGCAGGTCGCCGTAATCGCCGCCCCACGTGCCGACCACCACCTGCGCCGTCTGGGCCGGCGCGAGGGCGGGGAAGGCGGCGGTGGCAAGGCCGGCGCCGAGCGCGCCGCGGCGGGTGATCATCCCTTGAACTCCCTGTTCCAGAAGTCGAGCGTCGCGGTATTGCTGCGCGCCAGATAGTCGAAATCCGGCACCCGCAGCGCCGCCTGCTGCGCCGGGGTCAGGCCGATCTCGGCGGCCAGCGCGGCGGGCAGCGGCGTATCGGCGGTGGTCGGCAGGAAGCCCATCCGCTCGGCGAAGCCCAGCGCCGCGCGCGGATCGAGCATCGCATCCAGATAGGCATAGGCGGCGGCCTTGTTGCGGGCGTTCCGCGGCACGCAGGCGCAGGAGACATAGGGCGTGGCGCCCTCCGCCGGGATGCTGGCGACGACCGGGATGCCGGCCTTCTTCCACATATAGGCGCGGCCGAGCCACATGATGGTGGCGGCGACCTCCTCCGACTTCAGCGCCGCGGCCAGGGCCTCGTTCGAGGGATAGACCCGGGCGCCGAGGCGCTTCCATTCCAATAGCCTGGCATAGCCCGGCTGGTGGTTCCGCTCGTCGCCCCCGGCGGCGATGGCGGCGGCCTCGGTCATATGGGTGGACAGCAGGTCGGAGAAACCGAGGCGGTTGCGGAAGCGCTCCTCGAACAGCTCGGCATAGCGGGTCGGCGCCGGCTGGATGCGGGCCGGGTTGGTCAGGATGGTCCGCACCGAATAGATATGCGGCAGGGTATAGGGCAGCCGCAGCGCCGGGATGACGCGGGCGAGGTTGGGCACCTTCTCCGGCGTCAGCTCCTCGAGCAGACCCAGCTGGCCCATGGCATGGGTATCGGCATCGCCGAGGCAGACCACATCCATGCTGGCGCGGCGGCTGGACCGCTCGGCGATGAGCTTGGTCCTGCGGGCGGCGGGGGTGCCCACATCCTGCTGCGCCAGGATGCCGCGCGGCCGCAGCAGGGGCTGCTCGATCTCGCTGGCGAGCAGCGCGCCGTAATCGCCGCCCCAGGTGCCGACGACGACCTCGGCGGGCGCCTGGGCGATGGCAGGGGTGGCCAGCAGGCTGCCCAGCACGATGCGGCGGGTGGTTGTCATGGCGCCTCCGGCA
>JAQGIA010000515.1 GCA_028291445.1 Belnapia sp. | reverse complement strand
GCCGCCTTACTGCCGATGGCGCCGCGGCATCCTGTCCCTAAACGGGGGGCGGCCTCCATCGTCGCATTTGCAAAGGCTGCACCGCCTAATGGATGCATTAAGCAAAAGCAATCCTCGCCCGGCCTGGTCTAAGCTGAGGCCTCAACACGCTGGCCGGAACGAGCGGTTGCTCGGCGACGGCCTCGCAGGGGGCAGCCGCTTCACGCAGCGAGCGCAGCCGCGCCATCCCCGCGGCGCCCTCCGCGGCGCCCTCCGCGGCGCCCTCCGCGGCACGGTGATCGCCCGCCTCGCGACGCCGCTCCACCCGCATCACCGGATTGACGGATGTCGAAGACCACGAGGAACTCTGGGAATTCCTGTCGCGCCGGCTGCCGCGGCCTCGCCCATGACGGGCAGCAGGGCGTCGCTTCCGCCATCGCCGAGCGGCTCGACGTCATCCTGCTCGACATGAACCTGCCGGAGATGGGTGGCTGGACGGCAGCGCACCCTGCGCGAACATGCCGCGGCGCGGGGCATTCCGATCAACGCGCTGACGGCGCATGCCATGGCCGGCGACCACGAGAAGACCCTGGCGGCCGGCTGCGACGATGATCACGCCAGGCCGGTCGGTTTTCCCAGCCTGCCGGCCCTGATCGAGGCGGCGATGCCGGCGACGGCGGAGCGCGAGGCTAACTTGCCGCGTATACACCTTGATGGCAGGACGCTGCACGGTGCCAGCAGCAGGAGCCACCCATGGACGTCGCGGTTTTCAGCAGCAAGTCCTACGACCGGCAATTCCTCGGCGCCGCGGCCGCCGGCAAGCACCGGCTGCGGTTCCTGGACCCACGGCTGAGCGCCGAGACCGCGATCCTGGCGAAAGGTGCCGGTGCGGTCTGCGCCTTCGTCAACGACCAGGTGGATGCGGCGGTGCTGGCCGAATTCCAACGGCTCGGCATCGGGCTGGTCGCGCTGCGCTCCGCGGGCTTCAACAACGTCGACCTGGATGCGGCACGGCGATGCGGAATCGTGGTCGCCCGGGTGCCCGGCTATTCGCCGGATGCGGTCGCGGAACACACGGTGGCGATGATCCTCGCCCTGAACCGCAATATCCACCGCGCCTGGGTCCGGGTTCGGGAGGGGAATTTCTCACTCGACGGCCTGCTGGGCTTCAACCTGCGTGGACGGGTGGTCGGGGTGGTCGGCACCGGGCAGATCGGCGCGGCGGTGATCCGCATCATGCTGGGCTTCGGCTGCCGGATCGTGGCGCATGATCCGCAGCCCGATCCGGCCCTCGCCGGCCTGGGTGTCCGCTACCTCGCCTTGCCGGAGGTGCTGGCGGCGGCGGATATCCTGACGCTGCATTGCCCGCTGACGCCGGAGACGCGCCACCTGATCGACGCCGCCGCCATCGCCCGGATGCGCAAGGGAGTGATGCTGCTGAATACCAGCCGCGGTGCGATCATCGATACGGCGGCGGCCATCGCCGGGCTGAAGGACGGCTCGATCGGCCATCTCGGGCTCGACGTCTATGAGGAGGAGGCGGCGCTGTTCTTCGAGGACAGGTCGGACCGGATGATCCCGGACGACATCTTCGCCCGGTTGCTGACCTTCCCCAACGTGCTGATCACCGGCCACCAGGGCTTCTTCACCACCGAGGCGCTGACGGCGATCGCAGCGACGACCCTGGCCAATATCGCGACCTTCGAAGCCACCGGACACGCCTTGCACGAGGTCCCGGGCAGCCGGGCCTGACGCGGCATCTCGCCATCCCGCCAAGGCAACCGGGCCGCAGCATCGTCGTTGCCGACATGTTGCAACAGGGACGCTCACGATGAAGATGCGCATTGCCGTCGCCTCGACCATGCTGCTTGCCTTGGCCGCCTGCGACGTGTCGGGCCCGCGCCGTTCCGGGCCGCCCGGCGAGCCGATGGTCCCCTCCGCCGCCTCGCCGACGGGCTCGGTGAACAGCAGCGCGACCGGTGGCGGCGTGCCGACGCCGATGCAGCCCGGTGGTGCGGGCGGCGTGGGCAGCGGCAACCAACCGGGCCGGGCAGGGACGCGATAACCCAGGGGCCTGGACCGCATCGCCGGAGGCCCGGCGAAGCGGTAGCCGGCGGGCTGGATCGGTCCGCTGCCGATCCAGTTTGGCCTTTGGTGAAGACCCCAGCGGTGGACTGTCGGAGATCGGCTTGCCGCTTGTACGGCCAGGACCGGCTTGCCGCTGGCTCCGGCCGTTTTAGCAACCCACGGCTGTATTACCTTTCATTAATATCGCTAATTTGATCTTTTTCGGCTAGACGCTCGCCCAAGCAGCGACGGGTTTTCGATCATGTTTCGTACCGATGCAGCGGCGCCTCCCGATTCGGACCGAGCAGATGCCCTAGACTCCGGCCTCCGTGAATGGCGCTGGGTCGTCCCCGTCCTCTGCGCCATTCTTGCCTTGGGGGCCGCGGCGGCAAGTTGGGGCTATGTCGAGGCGCGGCGCATCGATGCCCAGGTCCAGAATGCGATGACCGAACGGGACGACGCCCGGCGGATCCTGCAGGCGGCCGTCGATCTCGAAAGCTCGTCGCGCGGCTTCCTGTTGAGCGGCAAGCAGGATCAACTGGCGGATTACTTCACCGCGCTCAAATTCTTCCAGACGGAGCGCGAGAAATCGGTTGCCATGATCGACCGCGGCCTCAATGCGCTGGGCCAATCGTCACTCACGGATGCGCTGGAAGTCGCTATCCGCACCAGGGCCCGGCGCATCGAGCATTTCGCCACCGGTGGCGTGGAGGGGGCGGTCCGCGGCACCCAGGCGGGGGAGGGCAAGCGCGCCACGGACGACATCCGCCGGCTCGTCGGCGTATTCGTCGCCGATCGCGAGGACAAGATCGCCGCCTGGCGTGCGGCCCTGGGATGGCGGCAGACGACCGTCGTCATCCTGGTCATCATCGGCACCCTGACCTCCATCGTCGCCCTATGGGTGGCGCACCGGATCATCCGGCGGCGCCAGCAGGCCGCGGATGTCGCCAGCAACGCCTCGCATCGGCGCGGCCAGGAATTGGCGGCCCTGGTGGAGATGAGCGAGCTGCTGCAAAGCGGCGTCGAGGCGCGCGACGTCCGCGCCGTGGTCGCCCATGCCGCGAAGCGCCTGCTGCCGGGCCTGTCCGGATGGCTTTTCGCCTTCAACAACTCGCGGGACCGGCTCGATCTGGCGGCGTCCTGGAAAGGCAACGACAGCGGCGCGGCACCGGCCTCCTGCGAGCCGCCTGACCATTTTGCGCCTTCGGAATGCTGGGCCCTCAAGCGGGGGCGGCCGCATCATGGCGATGCATCCGCGGCCGGCGGTGGGCTGGGCTGTGTCGCCTGCGCGGCGACGGGCAATGGTCTCTGCGTGCCGATGGCGGCCCGTGGCGAAGTCCAGGGCGTGCTCCGCATCGCCTTCGGGCCGAACTCGCCGGCGCCGACCGCGGACCAGACCGCGCTCGCCACCGCCCTGGGGGACAGCGTATCGCTGGCGCTGGCGAACCAGGCCCTGCGCGAAAGGCTGCGCGGCCAGGCCCTGCGCGATGCGCTGACCGGTCTGCACAACCGGCGCTTCCTCGAGGAGGTGATGCCGCAGATCGAGGCGCAGGTCGCCCGTGACGGCCAGCCGGTCGCCGTGCTGATGCTGGATCTGGATCACTTCAAATCGATCAACGACACCCAGGGGCATGCGACCGGCGATGCGGTGCTGCATGCGGTCGGCACCTTGCTCATCGATCAGCTACGCCGCAGCGACGTCGCCTGCCGCTACGGCGGCGAGGAATTGGCGGTGCTGCTGCCCGGTGCCGATATCGAGCAGGCGGTGGAGCGGGCCGACGTCATCCGCCGGGCCATCGCCGATCTCAGCGTTTCGGCGGCGCGGAGTTCGGGGAGCATCCCGCTGCCGCCGGTGACCGTCTCCATCGGCGTGGCCTCGGTGCCGCAATCGGCGCTGCGGCTGTCGGATGCCCTGAAAGCCGCCGATGCGGCCCTCTATGACGCGAAGCGCGCAGGCCGCAACAGGGTGGTGGCCTCGACCGCGCGCTCGGCGGCGCTGTCCTTGCCGAAGCTCGAGGTCGTGCGGTCCGCTTCTGCCGAGTAAGGGATTTGCGGTCGCCGCCTAGCGCTTCTGCAGCAGCGCCAGGGCGAGCGCCACCGCGGCGATGATGCCGATGCCGAGCATTCCTTCCACCACCAAGAAATTCGGCGCCTCCCGCCCGACCAGCACCGCGGCGAGCAGCCCTGCCACCACCAAGACCATCCTGACCAGCATGTGCCGCCCTCCGACCGAAAGCGCAGCCTAGGCCGGTACGCCGCGCCACGCACTGGCGCAGGCGGTCAGGCGCGGGGCGTCAAGGTCTGGATCGGCTCGAACCCCTCGAATTCGGGATGCCCGAGATAGAGCGGCTTGGTGCCGCCGCCGGCATTGCGATGGGCCTGGCGGAAGGCCTCGGATTTCGTCCAGCCCTCGAAGGCTGCCTTATCCGCCCAGGTGGTATGCGAGGCATAGAGCGTATGGTCTTCCTTCGTCGGGCCACGCAGCAGGTGGAATTCGACGAAGCCGGGCACCGTATGCAGCTGCGAATCGCGCGACTTCCAGAGCTGCTCGAACTCGGCCTCGGCACCGGGGGCGACCCGGAATCGGTTCATCGCGATGAACATCTGGCATTCTCCCTGAGCGCGATCGCCTGCGGCGAACTCACCGCACCGCAGGCACCGCGCGACATGTCCCGGCTCTAGTGGCTGAAGCGCCGGGTGCCGCCATCCACATGGATGACCTGCCCGGTGATGTAGCGCGCCAGCGGCGAGGCGAGGAATACCGCCAGCACCGCCAGATCCGCCGGCTGGCCGATATAGCCGGCCGGGACTTCCTTCTCGGCCCAGGCGCGACGGCTCTCCTCGGTCGGCATCACCCGGAGGTCGATCTGCTCCGAACGGATGCGGCCGGGAGGGATGGAATTGACCGTGATCCCATGCCCGCCCACTTGCCGCGACAGCGCCTTGGCCCAGATGTGGGTGGCACCGTTCGGCGCATTGGCCGGGTTCACGCTATGCGGCTCGTCGAGGCCGGTCAGGTTGACGATGCGGCCGAAGCCCGCTGCCTGCATCGCCGGAACCAGCGCATGGGTGATGCGGCGGGCGGCGTGGAAATTCAGCTCCATCGCCTCCATCCAGACCGCCTCCTCGCCCAGCGATCCGGGCGGCTGCGGCCGGCTGCCGCCGGCGTTGTTGATCAGGATATCGCAACGCCCGAAGCGGCCCAGCACGGCGTCGCGGATGCGCTCCGCCGCCGTCGGGTCGGTGATGTCCTCGGTGACGATCAGCGGCTCGGCGCTGGCCGGCAGTTCCGCCGCGAGGCTTTCCAGCAGCGCCCGGCGCCGGCCCAGGATGACCAGGCGGCAGCCCTCGGCCGCCAGCATGCTGGCGATGGTCCGGCCGATCCCGGCCGAGGCACCGGTGACGAGGGCGACCTTGCCGGTCAACTGCATGTCCATGCGCGAACTCCGTGCTGCCGCACCAGGCAACCCATGCAGCCTGGGACGACGCGCGGCAAAAGAAAAGCCGCCCCGGTCACCCGGGGCGGCTCGATAGGCACATGGCGGGGGAGGGGCCTCAGCCGCTGAGGGCCTCGTCCTTCCCCTTGCGCAGGCTCGGCAGCAGCATCGCCGCCAGGGCGATGAAGCCGATGGCCAGCATCGAGGCGCTGATCGGCCGCTGCACGAAGACCATGATATCGCCGCGCGAGAGCAGCATGGCGCGCCGCAGATGCTCCTCCATCATCGGCCCGAGCACGAAGCCGATCAGCATCGGCGCCGGCTCCAGCCGCATCTTGTTGCACATGTAGCCGAACACCGCGAAGAGCACGGTCATGTACACGTCGAAGACGTTGTTGTTGATGGAGTAGGAGCCGATGCAGCAGAACACCAGGATCGCCGGGTACAGGAACTTGTAGGGCACCTGCAGCAGCTTCACCCACATGCCGATCATCGGCAGGTTGATGACCAGCAGCATGACGTTGCCGAGCCACATGGAGGCGATGAGGCCCCAGAACAGGTCCGGCTGGGCTTCCACCATGCGGGGGCCAGGCTGGATGCCCTGGATGATCAGCGCGCCGACCATCAGCGCCATCACGGCATTGGCCGGGATGCCCAGCGTCAGCAGCGGGATGAAGCTGGTCTGCGCCGCGGCATT
>JAQGIA010000473.1 GCA_028291445.1 Belnapia sp. | reverse complement strand
GCCCCGGCCGGGGCGCTGCCGGCGGCCGCCACCAGCCTGCCGCGGCCGGACAACCCGCATCTGGGCTATGCCATCACCTGGTACGGGCTGGCCGCCGCCCTCATCGGCGTGCTGATCGCCTTCCTGTTCCGCCGCGCCCGGGAGCCTGCCGCATGACCGATGCCTATACCCGCCTGAAGGCGAGCTTCGCCCGCGTCGCCACCCTGGGCGAGGCTGGTTCCATGCTGCACTGGGATGCCAGCGCGGTGATGCCGCCGGGTGGCGGAGCGGCCCGGGGCGACCAGCTCGCGGTGCTGGCCGGCCTGGGGCATGAGCTGATGATCGCGCCCGCCATGGCGGAAGACTTGGCCGCGGCCCGGGCGGATGGCGAATGGGACGTGGCCAACCTGGCGCTGATGCGGCATGCCCATCGGCGGGCCACCGCCCTGCCGGTCGCCCTGGTGGAGGCCACCGAGCGCGCCAATGCCGCTTGCGAGAAAATCTGGCGCACGGCCAAGGGCACGGCGGATTTCGCCATGGTCCGTCCCTATCTGGCGGAGGTCGTGGCCTTGCAGCGGGAGGCGGCGCAGGCGCTTTCCGACGTGCTCGGCCTCAGCCCCTATGATGCTTTGATGGATTGCTACCAGCCCGGCATCGGTGTCGCCGACGTGGAGCCGGTCTTCGCCGCCTACGAGGCCTTCCTAGCCGAGGCCTTGCCGCGGGCCGAGGCCATCCAGGCCGCCCGTGGCGCCCCGCTGCCGCTGCCCGGACCCTTCCCGGTGACGCTCCAGCAGGCGCTCTGCCAGGCCATGTCGGAGCGGATGGGCCTCGACTACGAGCATGCCCGGCTGGACGAGAGCATGCACCCCTTCTGCGGCGGTACCCCGACCGATGTGCGGCTGACGACCTGCTATGCCGCGGAGGATGTCGGCAAGGCATTGCTTGGCGTGCTGCACGAGACCGGCCATGCATTGTATGAGCGCGGCCTGCCAGCCGCCTGGGCGCGCCAGCCGGTCGGCGAGGCGGCGGGCATGGCGACGCATGAATCGCAAAGCCTGATCATCGAGATGCAGGCCTGCCGTTCGGATGCCTTCCTCGGCTTCCTCGGCGGCGAGCTGCGGGCGACCTTCGGCGGCCCGGCCGCGCCCTATGAGACGACCAACCTGGGTCGGCTGTGGCGCCGCGTCGGCCGCAGCTTCATCCGGATCGATGCGGATGAGCTGACCTATCCCGCCCATGTCATCCTGCGCTTCCGGCTGGAGCGCGCCCTGATCGACGGCACGCTGGCGGTGGCCGACCTGCCCGGTGCCTGGTCAGAAGGATTTTCCAGGCTGCTCGGCATCGCCCCACCGGACGACGGGCTGGGCTGCCTGCAGGACATCCACTGGTACGACGGGGCCTTCGGCTATTTCCCGAGCTACACCCTCGGCGCCATGGCCGCGGCACAGCTGATGAAGGCGGCCAAGGCGGCGGTGCCGGGGCTTGAGGATGCCATGGGCCGCGGCGAGATGGCGCCGCTCACCGGCTGGCTGCGGCAGAACGTGCATGCCCAGGGCTCGCGCCTCGGCTTTCAGGACCTGCTGCGGCACGCGACCGGCAAGCCGCTGGACCCCGCGGATTTCATGGACCATCTGCGGGCGCGGTATCTGTAGGGCTGCCGACGGTAAAGGCTTTGCGCACGGCCTCCGGCGATGTTCCGGCTGGCGATGTTCCGGCTGGCCCTGCGGCGCACGGCGCGGGCATGATCCCCTGAAACGGGAGATACGCCATGCGCTACGAGGTCAAGGCCTTCAACCTCTCGGCCGCGTCCGAGAACCGGATCCACGATGATGCGGTGGCGCGGCGCTTCGGCTTCACCGGGGCGCTGGTTCCGGGGGTCGAGGTCTATGCCTATGCCTGCCACCCGGCGGTGGCGCGCTGGGGCCGCGATTGGCTGGAGCGCGGCGCGGCGGAATGCCGCTTCCAGTCGCCGGTCTATGACGGCGACCAGGTGACGGTCGAGGCCACTGCGGCGGCGACGGAGCTACTGCTCGAAGTCCGCCGTGGCGAGGTGATCTGCGCCACCGGCCGGGCCTGGCTGCCCGAGGATGCGCCGCAGCCTTCCGGAGCAACCTGCTGGCAGCCGCCGCCGGCCGAACGCCCGCCGGCCAGCGAGGCCTCGCTGGCGCCCGGGCTTTGGCTCGGTACCGCGCCCTTCGCGGTGACCGCGGCGGGGCTGGGCGATTATCTGGCCGCGGTGCGGGAGCAGGACCCGATCTATGCCGCCGAGGGCCTTGCCCACCCCGGCCAGGTGCTGCGGCTCTGCAACCAGGCGCTGGTGCAGAATGTGGTGCTGGGGCCGTGGATCCATGTCGGCTCCGTGGTGCGGAACCACAGCGCGGCGCGGGTGGGCGACGTGCTGACGGCGCGGGCGCGCATCACCGCCAACATCCTGCGCAAGGGGCACAAGCTGGTCGAGCTGGACGCCTGGGTGCTGCGCGAGGATGGCGCCGTCGTGGCGCAGGTGGCGCATACCGCGATCTGGCAGCCGCGCCAGGCGGGCTAGCGTGGTTTTAGCGCATTTTCCGAGTCGTCAGGCGTATCCGCCCGATTCGAAAATGCTCTGACCGCTACTTCATGTGGACCGTCTGGATCACCCGCACCGCGACCTTGCCGCCGGCGCCGAGGCCGAGGGCGGTGCCGTAATAGGGCGCCCAGGCCTGGCAGTTGGTCAGCATGCTGGTGACCACAGTGGTGACATTCGCGGTTGCCAGGCCCAGCAGCAGATCCACGGTGAATTTGTGGTCCACCAGGAACATCAGGCCGATATCGCCCGACAGGACCAGGACCTCGGCGCCGATATGGACATAGATCCAGGAGGAATAGCGAAAATCCTCCAGGGTCAGCTGGGCCTTGTCCTGCAACGGCCCCATGATGAAGGGACCGATGCTGCCGCCCGGCATGACCACGATGTCGGAGCTTGGCCGGGCGCCCTTCGGCATCATCTTGACGATCGCGTTGACCGGCCCCTGGAGCTTCGAGATCTCGCCGAGGCCGATGCCGAGTTCCAGGTAGCCGCCGCGGATCTCGTAGGTCTTGCCGTCCGGCAGGCGAAGGTCCTTCACGTCCATTTCCATGTAGCCGCCGCCGTCGACCGCCTCGCCGAAGGAGATGCCGGTATCCGTATCATCCGGGATGCTCCAGCCGGAGGAGCGGTACAGCCGCCGCGCCAGCTTCTGCCCCAGATCCCCCAGGGCCTGCAGGACACTGGCGTTCAGGCGGATTTCCATGAGCATGGCAGTCTCCAGGGCAGGTTCGCTGGCTGGAAGCCTAACCCTGTCCTGCTTCTGCGTTACGCCACCGGGCCGAAACCGCACGGGTTTGTGCGTCGCAGCTGCGTGATGGCGGCGTTCAGTTGGTGCCGACGGCGCCGCCCAGCACCTCGCCGATGCCACGGTGCAGCACCAGGTCGGCGATCTCGTCCAGCCCGGTCTCCTGGTTGTTGACGATGGCCAGCCGGGCACCCTGGCGCTTGGCCAGCTCCGGAAAGCCCGCCGCCGGATAGACCACCAGCGAGGAGCCCAGCACCAGGCAGAGGTCGGCGGCCATGACTTCCTGCCGGGCACGCAGCATCGGCGCCTCCGGCATGGACTGGCCGAAGCTGATGGTCGCGGTCTTCACCAGCCCGCCGCAGGCGCGGCAATCCGGCACGTCGCCGTCGCGGGCGAAGGCGGCGTGGAGTTCGTCGATCTCGTAGCGCTCGCCGCAATCGAGGCAGGCGCCATAGGTGGTATTGCCGTGCAGCTCGATCACCTTGCTCTCCGGGATGCCGGAGGCTTGGTGCAGCCCGTCGATGTTCTGGGTGATGACGGCGGCGGCCTTGCCCTCGCGCACCAGGCGCGCCACGGCGCGGTGGCCGCGGTTCGGCTCGGCGGCGCGCATGACGGGGTCGCTCGCAAACCGGCGCCGCCAGGCTTCGCGGCGCATGGCGGCGGATGAACAGAAATCCTGGAACATGATGGGCTTCATCTGGTCCCAGACGCCGCCGGGGCTGCGGAAGTCGGGAATGCCGGATTCGGTGCTGATGCCGGCGCCGGTGAAGACGACCACACGCTGGGCGGCGTCGAGCAGGGCGCGGAGCGCCGCTATGTCTTGGTCCATGAGGGTCTCCAACGGCAAGGTCGGGGGAAGGTATTCCCCGAGCCCCCATCGATTTTTATGAGTTAGGACAGTCTCATGGAAAACGTACGGGGAAGTGTGTTCGTTCAGTGCTTCCGTTAAGCATCCTCGCGGATCATCGCTGCCCCCTTCTCCCCGATCATGATCGCCGGCGCATTGGTATTGCCCGTGGTCAGCGTCGGCATGACCGAGGCATCGATCACCCGCAGCCCGCCGATGCCCCGCACCCGCAGCCGACTGTCCACCACGCTCGCCGGATCCTCGCCCATCCGGCAGGTGCCGACAGGGTGGTAGATGGTGGTGCCTTCCTGGCGCATGAATTCCAGCATCGCGTCATCATCCTGCACCGCCGGCCCGGGCATGATCTCGAAGGCGCTGTGCCTGGCGATGGCCGGGGCGGCGAAGATCGCGCGGGCCAGGCGAAGACCGGCCCGCATCACCTGCTGATCGGAGAATTGCGCAAGGTAGTTCGGCCGGATCGCCGGCTTCTCGAAAGGGTCGGCGGATTTCGCCAGAATGGTGCCGCGGCTTTCCGGCCGCACCGGGCAGACCGCGCAGGTCATTCCCGCTTCCTTCTCCAGCACGCCGAAGACGTTGCGGTCATAGGTCGCCGGGGTGAACAGCAATTGCAAATCGGGGCTGGCGAGCCCTTCGCGGGACCGGCAGAAGACCTGGGCGGTGGTGACGCCGAAGGTCAGCGCGCCACGACCCTGCACGGCATAGCGAATGGCCTCCCCGGCCAGCCGCAAACCGCGGGCGAGCTGGTTGGTGGAAATGGCGTCCTTCACCCGATGCTGGATGCGGGCGACATAGTGGTCCTGCAGGTTCAGCCCGACCTGCGGCATGTCCCGCACAACGTCCACGCCGATGGATTGCAGATGCTCGGCCGGGCCGATGCCCGAGACCTGCAGCAGATGCGGCGAGTTCACGGCGCCGCCGGAGACGATGACCTCCTTCGTCGCGCGGACCTCGTGCTCCACCCCGTCGCGGCGGAAGCGGGCGCCGACGCAACGCTGGCCCTCGAAGATGAGGCGGGTGGCGGGGGCGTTGGTCTCGACCTTGAGGTTGGCGCGGCCCTTGGCGGCTTTCAGGAAGGTCTGCGCGGTGGAGGCGCGGAAGCGGCCCTGGCGGGTCATCTGCGAATAGCCGACGCCTTCCTGCTCGCTGCCGTTGAGGTCGCGGCGGAAGGGATGGCCGGCCTGCTGCGCCGCCTCGACGAAGCGGTGGGTCAGCGGCAGGATGGTGCGGTAATCCTCGACCTTGAGGACGCCGCCCTTGCCGCGCACGGCGGGGTCGCCCGGGCCGTAGTCCTCCGACTGGCGGAAATAGGGCAGGACGTCGTCGTAGCTCCAGCCGCGGCAACCCATCTGCGCCCAGCCGTCGAAGTCGGCGGGGTTGCCGCGCACGTACAGCATGCCGTTGATCGAGGAGGAGCCGCCCAGCACCCGGCCGCGCGGCCAGCGGATGGCGCGGCCGTTGGTGCCCTGCTCCGGCTCGCTCAGGTAGTTCCAGTTGACCCGCGGATTGTAGATCAGCTTCAGCATCCCGGCGGGGATATGGATCCAGGGGTACCAGTCGCTCGGCCCCGCTTCCAGCAGGGTGACGCGGGCGCCGGTCTCGCTGAGCCGGCTGGCCACGACGCAGCCGGCCGAGCCGGCGCCGATGACGAGGTAGTCCGTTTCCATGCGCAATCTCCCCTTGGCCGGGAGGGTGGCGCATCAGGCGAGGCGGCGGAAGACCACCACTAGGTTGTTGGCGGGCATGGGCTCGACGGCGGGCCGGCCGAAGCCCGCGGCGGCGGCCGCCTCGGCCACGGCCTCGAGGTCGCGGATGCCCCAGGCCGGGTCGCGGGCGCGGAGGTCGGCGTCGAAGGCGGCATTGCTCGGCGCGGTATGCACGCCTTCCCGCTTGTAAGGACCATAGAGCAGCAAAGGGCCGCCCGGCGGCAGGATACGGCCGGCGCCGCGCAGCAGGCCGAGCGTCGCGGCCCAGGGCGCGATATGGATCATGTTGCTGCAAAGCACCGCATCCGCCGCGGGCCAATCCATCCCCTCGGCCGAACCGGTCGCGTCCAGCGCCAGGGCGGGGCGGATATTGGCCAGGCCGGCGGCCCAGGCGTCGATGCTGGCCCGCGCCTCGGGCTGCGGGTCGCTGGGCTGGAATGCCAAGCCCGGCAGGGCGGCGGCGAAATGCGCCACATGCTCGCCGGTGCCGCTGGCCACTTCCAGCACCAGGCCGGTGGCGGGCAGATGGCGGCACAGGACTTCGAGGAGCGGCTCGCGGTTGCGCAGCGCCGCGGGGGCGAAACGGCGGGCGTCGCTCATGCGAGGGCGATCCGCGGGCGGATCGGCGCCAGCCGTGCCGAGGGGCCGATCCGCATGGTCAGGCCAGGCGCATCGAGGCGGCAGGAAACCGGGCTATCCATGACACGCAAATCCTTGCCGCTGGCCCCGGTGTGGTCGCCTGGTGCAAGGCGCGCAAGCACTACGGCTGGATCCCCGCCGCCTTCACCACCGGGCCCCAGGCTATGGCGAAATCCGCCACCACCTGCTGGAAGCCGGCGGCATCCAGCGGCCGTGCCGGGGGATAGAGCCCGGCCGCTTCCAGCCGCCGGGCCACCTCCGGGTCGGCGGTGATGCGGTTGGTCATGGCATTGATCCGCGCCACCAGCGCCGGCGGCAGGCCGCGCGGGCCGCTGATCCCGGTCCAGGAGGTGGCGGTAAGCTGCGGATAGCCCAGCGCCGCATAGGTCGGCACGCCGGGCAGGCCAGGGAAGGGCTCGGCGCTGCTGACCGCCAGGGCGCGGACCTGGCCGTTCGCCAGCGGCGCGGTGGTGCCGGCCAGCGGGGTCAGCAGGCTGTCCAGCTGGCCGCCGAGCAGATCCTGCAAGGCCGGGCCGGTGCCGCGATAGGGCACATGGGTCAGCCGCGCCCCGGTCAGCCTGGCCAGCAGCTCCCCTTGCAGATGCTGCAGGCTGCCGACCCCGGTGCTGGCGAAGGTCAGCCCCTGGTGCCAGCTTTCGGCCGCCCGAAGGTAGTCGGCCATGCTGCGGAAGCGGCTGGCGGTCGGCACCAGCAGCACGGTGGGCGTCTCCGCCACCAGCACGATATGGGTGAAGTCCCGGTCGCTGTCGTAGGGCGGCTTTTCCTGCGTCAGCGGCACGATCCCATGCGGGGAGGTATTGGAGATGCCGAGCGTCAGGCCATCCGGCACGGCACGGGCGATCGCCTCGGCTCCCAGCATGCCGCCGGCACCGGGCCGGTTCTCGATGATGATGACCCGGCCGAGCGCAGTGGCGAGCGCCGGCACCACCAGCCGGGCGGTGGTGTCCGAGGCACCGCCGGGGGCGAAGGGCACGATCATGCGGATCGGCGATTGCGCCGCGGCGAGCCCCGGCGCGAGAAGCGGCAGGGTAAGCAGCAAGGCGATCAGGGCGCGCATCGAGGGTCTCCGGCGTCGTCTGGTTTCAGATCCAGCCCGTACCGGATTCGCAATAGCCGTGCCACGGGAGCCTTCCCGCCCGCAATGGGGTCGGCAGTGGTGGTGGGTGCCCTGGCGCGCCAAAACCCCCTGCCCGATTTCATCCTTTAGGGGTTTGCTCTAGCTTCGGCCGATGCGTTACCTCAGCACCCGCGGCCAGGCCGCCCCCCGTGGCTTCGAAGCCGTCCTTCTCGCCGGGCTGGCGGAGGATGGCGGGCTGTTCATGCCGGAGACCTGGCCCAGCCTGTCCGCCACCGAATGGCGTGCCCTGCGCGGCCTGCCCTATGCGGAGCTGGCGGCCCGGCTGATCCATTGCTTCAGCGCCGATGCGCTGGCCTTCGAGGACCTCCGCGCCATGACCGGCGCCGCCTATGCCGGCTTCGGCCACCCCGCCGTGGCGCCGCTGGTCCAGCTCGATGAGCGCTGCTTCGCGCTGGAGCTGTTCCATGGCCCGACGCTCGCCTTCAAGGACATGGCGATGCAGCTGCTCGGCCGGTTGTTCGACCATGCGCTGGCCCGGCGCGGGGAGCGCATCACCATCGTCGGCGCCACCAGCGGCGATACCGGCTCGGCGGCGATCGAGGCCTGCCGCGACCGCAGCGCGATCGACATGGTGATCCTGCATCCGAAGGGCCGCACCAGCGAGGTGCAGCGCCGGCAGATGACCACGGTGCTGTCGCCGAACGTCGCCAACCTGGCGGTGGAAGGCGATTTCGATACCTGCCAGGACCTGGTGAAGGCGATGTTCGGCGATGCTCCCTTCCGCGAGGAAATGCATCTGGCCGCGGTGAATTCGATCAATTGGGCGCGGGTGGCGGCCCAGATCCCCTACTACGCCCATGCCGCCCTGGCGCTCGGCGCGCCGGACCGGCCGGTGGCCTTCTCCGTGCCGACCGGCAATTTCGGCAATGTCCTGGCCGCCTGGGCGGTGAAGCAGATGGGACTGCCGGTGGAGCGGCTGATCATCGGCGCCAACCGCAACAACATCCTGGCGCGGTTCCTGGCCGCCAACGACATGTCGATCCGCGGCGTCGAGCCCAGCCTGTCCCCCAGCATGGATATCCAGGTCAGCTCGAATTTCGAGCGGCTGCTGTTCGAGTTGCTGGGCCGCGATGCGGCGGCGACGGCCGAGACCATGCAGCGATTCCGCGCCGAGGGCCGCATGCCGGTCCCCGATGCCGCCTGGCGGGAGGCGACCGCGCTGTTCCGCGGCTTCACCCTGGACGATCCCGGGACTTTGGCGGAAATCCGCCACCTCTGGACCAGCGCCGGTTATCTGACCGATCCGCATACCGCGATCGGCACCGCCGCCGCCCGCGCCCATCTGCCGGAAGACCGCGGTATTCCCGTGGTGGTCGCCGCCACCGCCCACCCGGCCAAATTCCCCGATGCGGTGGAACAGGCGACCGGCCTCCGCCCCCCCCTGCCTCCGCGCCTCGCCGACCTATATGAGCGGGAGGAACGCTACGCCGTCCTCCCCGCCGAACTCCAGGGTGTCGAGGCTTTTGTCCGCGCCCATGCCCGCCGCAACGCCGCCTGAAGGAAAGATCCCGCCCGACATGACCGAAGCCGTCCGCGTCACCCACCTGCCCAACGGCCTCGTCGTCGTTTCCGAAACCATGCCCCGGGTCGAGACCATCTCCTTCGGCGCCTATGTCTCGGCTGGCACCCGGAACGAGACGGCGGCGGAGAACGGCGTCTCCCACTTCCTCGAGCACATGGCCTTCAAGGGCACCGAGAAGCGCGACGCCGCCGCCATCGCCCGCGAGATGGAGAATGTCGGCGGCCACCTCAACGCCTATACCGCGCGCGAGCAGACCGCCTATTACTGCAAGGTGCTGAAGGAGGATCTGGGGCTGGCCGCCGATATCATCGGCGACATCCTGACCCATAGCACCTTCATCCCCGAGGAGCTGGAGCGCGAGCGGGGCGTCATCCTGCAGGAGATCGGCCAGGCCAACGACACGCCGGACGACATCGTCTTCGACCATTTCCAGAGCACGGCCTATCCCGACCAGCCGATGGGCCGCCCGACCCTCGGCACCGAGGACGTCATCAAGGCGATGCAGCGGTCGACGCTGACCGACTACATGCAGCACCACTACGGGCCGGAGCGCATGGTGGTCGCCGCTGCCGGGGCGCTGGAGCACGAGGCGCTGCTCGACCTGGTGCAGACCCATTTCCGCGACCTGCCGCAGGTGGCACCGCCGCCGCCCGAGGCCTCCCGCTACGTCGGCGGCGAGTTCCGCGAGGAGCGCGACCTCGACCAGGTGCATATCGTGCTCGGCTTCCCCTCGACCGGCTACAAGGACCGGCTGCACTACCCGACCTTGCTGCTGAGCACGCTGCTCGGCGGCGGCATGTCCTCCCGGCTGTTCCAGGAAATCCGCGAGAAGCGCGGCCTGGTCTATTCGATCTATTCCTTCGCCCATCCCTTCGCCGATGGCGGGGTCCTCGCGGTCTATGCCGGGACCGGGG
>JAQGIA010000426.1 GCA_028291445.1 Belnapia sp. | reverse complement strand
CCGATATCCCGCAGACCACCGGCCAGCCGGACCGTGGTGCCGGGGCCTATCAGTTCACCGGCCATACCATCTACGACCCGCTGGTCGCCTGGGAGCTGGATGTCGCCGACCGTCCCGGCAAGCTGGTTCCCGGCCTTGCCACACGCTGGGAGGCCGACCCGGCCGACCGGACCAAATGGGTCTTCACGCTGCGCCCCGGCGTCACCTTCCACGATGGCGCGGCCTTCGACGCCGATGCGGTCATCTGGAATTTCGAGAAGGTGCTGAACCCCCAGGCGCCGCATTTCGACAACCGTCAGGCCGCCCAGGTCCGCCCCCGCCTGCCTAGCATCGCCGCCTGGCGCAAGCTGGATGCGATGACCGTCGAGGTCACCACCAAGGCGGTCGACAGCATCTTCCCCTACCAGATGCTGTGGTTCCTGATCTCCTCCCCGGCGCAATACGAGAAGCTCGGCCGGTCCTGGGAGAAATTCGCCTTTGAGCCCTCAGGCACCGGCCCCTTCAAGCTGGCCAGGCTGGTGCCGCGCGCCAGCGCCGAGCTGGTCCGCAATGCCGGCTACTGGAACCCGGCCCGCATCCCCAAGGCCGACCGCGTCATCCTGGTCTGCGCGCCGGAGGCGGTGACCCGCAGCAACGCGCTGCTGACCGGCCAGGTGGATTTCATCGAAACCCCCGCGCCGGACATGGTGCCGCGCATAAAACAATCCGGCGCGCGGATCATCGAGAATGTCACGCCGCATGTCTGGAACTACCATCTCAGCCTGCTGGAAGGCTCGCCCTGGCGCGATATCCGGCTGCGCAAGGCGGCCAACCTGGCGATCGACCGCGACGGCGTGGTGGCGCTGATGAACGGCCTGGCCAAGCCGGCGGTCGGCGTGGTCGACCCCTCCTCGCCCTGGTTCGGCAACCCCGGCTTCAAGATCAGGCACGACCCGGCGGAGGCCAGGCGCCTGCTGGCCGAGGCCGGCTTCTCCACCCGCAATCCGCTGCGCACCAAATTCATCGTGGCCACCGGAGGCAGCGGCCAGATGCTGTCCATGCCGATCAACGAGTACGTCCAGCAATCCTGGCGCGAGGTCGGCATCGAGGTCGAGTTCAAGCCGGTCGAGCTGGAGGTGCTCTATACCTGCTGGCGCCAGGGCGCGGCCGGCGAGCTGGCCAAGGACGTCACCGCCAACAACGTCGCCTATGTCACCAGCGATCCGCTATACGCGCTGATCCGCTTCTTCCACTCGAAGCAGATCGCCCCCACCGGGGTGAACTGGAGCCACTACCGCGACGCCGAGATGGACAAGCTGATCGAGACCGCGACCAGCACCTTCGATCCGGCCGAAGTGGATCGCCTGATGGCCAGGGTGCATGAGAAGGCGGTGGACGAGGCGCTGCTGGTCTTCGTCGTGCACGACACCAACCCGCATGCCGCGACCCGCAACCTGCGCGGCTATACCCAGGCGCAGCACTGGTTCCAGGACCTGACCACGCTGAGCTGACATCACGCACGCGCGACCTTCGCGACAAGCCTGCCGCAGGTCCCGTCGCCCATGCGACCCTTCCCCTGCCGCCCGAACGAGGCGGCAGGGGAAGGAAACACCATGTCCGAGACACCGATCGCGCGCGGCGCCGATGGTCCAATCGCGCGCCGTGCAGATACCCCGGTCGCGCGCCGCGCGTTGGGCCTGCTGGCCGGCGCCCTGGCCGCCGGCGCCGCCATGCCGGCCAATGCCCAACGCAGCTACGACCGCGGCGCCGCGCCCGGCCGCTACCCCGATGCCGATATCATCGCCATCGACCCCAAGCGCTTCACCGCCAAGCTGGGCAATACCGCCATCCGCCGGATCGGCACCGGCTACGGCTGGGCGGAAGGCCCCGCCTGGCACGCCAATGGCCGCTTCCTGATCTGGTCCGATATCCCGAACGACGAGTGCCTGCGCATGGTGGAGGAAGACCACTCGGTCCACCGCCGGTTCCGCAGCCCCTCGGGCTTCTCCAACGGCAATACCTTCGACCGCGAGGGACGCCAGATCGCCTTCCGCCACTTCCACCGCGACGTGCTGCGCTACGAACCGGATGGCACCACCACGGTGCTGGCGGCGCGCGGTCCGGACGGCGCCTTCAACGCGCCGAACGACGGGATCGTCCACCCGGCCGACGGCGCCATCTGGTTCACCGACCCCGGCTATGGCGGGCTGATGAATTACGAGGGCAACCGCACCGCCGAATCGGCCAGCAGCCCCCGCCCCTTCATCAAGGAAGCGATCTACCGGATCGACCCGCAGACCGGTCAGGTGACCAAGGTGGCCGACCAGCCATTCAAGCCGAACGGCATCTGCTTCTCACCCGACTACCGGCGGCTCTACGTCGCCGACAGCGGCAAGACCCACTACGACGACGCCAAGGACATCATCTGGGTGTACGACGTGGACGGCGCCCGGCTGACCAATCCACGCACCTTCTGCGACATGGAATTGAACGGCAAATCCGGCTTCGGCGACGGCATCAAATGCGACGAGGCGGGCAATCTCTGGGTCGGTGCCGGCTGGGTCGGGGATGGCTACGACGGGGTGCATGTATTCGCCCCGGATGGCCAGCGGATCGGCCAGATCCGCCTGCCGGAGATCTGCGCCAACCTCTGCTTCGGCGGGGCCCGCAGGAACCACCTGTACATGGCGGCGAGCCAGTCGCTCTACATGGTGCCGGTGGAGACGCGGGGGGCGCATTTCTGCTGACAGAAAAAAGGCCGGGGAGAAGGTATTCTCCCCGGCCCCCTCATCTGTTTCTGGTCTTCAGGAACAGATTTTTACATCCGCTCCAGGCACATCGCCACGCCCATGCCGCCGCCGATGCACAGCGTCGCCAGGCCGCGCTTCGCCTCGCGCCGCCGCATCTCGAACAGCAGCGTGTTCAGCACCCGCGCCCCGCTCGCCCCGATCGGGTGCCCCAGCGCGATCGCCCCGCCATTGACGTTCACCTTGGAGGTATCCCAGCCGAGGTCCTTGTTCACCGCGCAGGCCTGCGCCGCGAAAGCCTCGTTCGCCTCGATCAGATCCAGCGTGCCGATGTCCCAGCCCGCCTTCTGCAAGGCCTTGCGGCTCGCCGGGATCGGCCCCGTCCCCATGATCGAGGGATCGACGCCGGCGGTCGCCCAGGAAGCGATCCGCGCCAGCGGCGTGATGCCGCGCCGCTTGGCCTCCTCGGCCGACATCACCACCAG
>JAQGIA010000420.1 GCA_028291445.1 Belnapia sp. | reverse complement strand
ATGGTGGTGCGACCGGTCTCCATCGGCTGGCGTAAGGCCTCCAGCGCGGCGCCCTCGGCGGCGGCATTGCAACGCGGGCCATCGGCACCGTAGCGGGCGCGCTGGCGGTGGCGGGCGGCCTGGATGCGGGCGGCGACGACCGCGCTGGTCTCCCCGGCCGGGGCACGGCCCAGCTCGCTGGCTGGTACCGGGGCAACCTCGATCGCCAGGTCCATCCGGTCCAGCAGCGGGCCGGAGAGGCGCATCTGGTAATCCTCGCCGCAGCGCGGTGCCCGGCCGCATTCGCGCGGCAGGTCGCCGAGGTAGCCGCAGCGGCAGGGATTCATCGCGGCGATGAGCTGGAAGCGGGCAGGGTAGGTGATATGGGCGTTGGCCCGGCTGATGGTGGTGCGACCGGTCTCCATCGGCTGGCGTAAGGCCTCCAGCGCGGCGCGCGGAAATTCCGGCCATTCGTCGAGGAACAGCACCCCGTGGTGGGCGAGGCTGATCTCCCCTGGCCGGGCCCGGCCGCCGCCGCCGATCAGCGCCGGCTGGCTGGCCGAATGATGCGGCTCGCGGAAGGGCGGGCGGATCACCAGACGGCCACCGCGCAGCAGGCCGGCGACGGAATGCACCATGCTGACCTCCAGCGCCTCGGCCGGGGAGAGGTCCGGCAGCAGGCCGGGCAGCCGCGCGGCGAGCATGGATTTGCCGGCGCCGGGCGGGCCGCAGAGCAGCAGGTTGTGCCCCCCGGCGGCGGCGACCTCCAAAGCCCGCTTGGCGCTCTCCTGACCCTTCACCTCCGAGAGGCAGGGGCCGCGGGGGAGGGTGGCCTCCGGCAGCGGCGGCTCCGGCGGGGACAGGACCTGGGTGCCGCGGAAATGGTTCATCAGCGCCAGCAGGTCGGGCGCCGCCAGCACCTCGACCCGCCCCGCCCAGGCAGCCTCGCCGCCCTGGCTGGCCGGGCAGATCAGCCCCAGGTCGCGGGCTGAGGCGCCGAGCGCCGCCGGGAGCACACCGGCGACCGGGTTGATGCTGCCATCGAGCGACAGCTCGCCGAGCGCCGCGTAACCGGCGATTTCTTCGCGCGGCAGGATGTCCATGGCGGCCAGCACCGCGAGCGCTATGGGCAGATCGAAATGCGAGCCTTCCTTGGCGATATCCGCCGGGGCCAAATTGACCAGCACGCGCTTCGGCGGCAGCGAGAGGCCGAGGCCGACCAGCGCCGCCCGCACCCTTTCCCGGCTTTCGCCCACCGCCTTGTCCGGCAAGCCGACGACGAGGAAGGCGGGCATGCCGGGAGCGAGCTGCACCTGCACCTCGACCGGGACGGCTTCGATGCCGGAGAAGGCGAAGGTGGCGACCCGGGAAATGGACATCTGCAACAAACCATGGCGCCATTCCATTGCAAAATCAATATGAAAATACCGCGAAGGTTGCGGATTGCCCGACAGCCTTCCACAAGGCAGGGTATAAAATACTGATTACAAACAACAAAGTCTAAAGAGATGTTCAATTGAACAGCTCTGCGGATATTTCCAAGGAAAGCAGTATGGGCAGGATCGGCAGGCGTGGAATGCTGGCGCTGGGCGCGACGGCGGTGATGGCGCGCGCGGCGGGGGCGGCCGATCTGTCACGCCAGCCGCTGATCGAGGTGGTGGTCGAACTGGGCACGACCGACGGCCGCCACCTGATGGTGCCGGACCGGCTGCGCTTCGAAATCGGCAAGCTGTACAAGCTGGTGCTGCGCAACCGCAGCCCGGATGCGCATTACTTCACCTCGGATGGCTTCGCCGCCAGCATCTGGACCCGCAAGGTGCAGTTGACCCAGTCCGGTCCGGATGGACGCGACCGCATCCTGGCCGAGATCAAGGGCGCCATCCGGGAGATCGAGGTGCATCCCGGCAGCAGCGCCGAATGGTGGTTCGTGCCGGTGCAGGCCGGGCGCTTCACCGACCTGCGCTGCGGCATCCGGCTGGCGGATGGCAGCACCCATGCGGATCACGGCATGCGTGGCGAGATCCTGCTGGAATAGCGGGCCGCGCGACGTTCAGCGCGCGATGGCCTGGGCCTGCCGCCACAGCCGCAGGAAATTGCCCGACCACAGCAGGCCGATCTCCCGCGCGCCATAACCGCGCTTGATCAGCGCGGCGGTCAGGTTGGGGGTCTCGGCCGGATTCTGCCAGCCCTCCACCGCGCCGCCACCGTCGAAATCCGAGGAGAGACCGACGTGCTCCAGGCCGATCCGCCGTACGGCATGGTCGACATGATCCACCATATCCTCGACGCCGGCGGGGTTGCGCTGGCCCTCCGGCACCTTCTTCAGGAAGCTTGGCATGGCGGTGATCTGGGCTAGCCCGCCGACCGCCTTCAGCGCATCGAGTTGCTCGTCGTCGATCCCGCGCGGGTGGTCGCAAAGCGCGCGGCAGGCGGTATGGGTGGCGACGATGGGCGACCGCGACAGCGCCGCCGCCTGCAGCATGCCCGACTTCGCCACATGCGAGACATCGACCAGCATCCCGGCATCGTTCAAGGCACCGACCGCCTGGCGGCCAAGCGCAGAAAGCCCGCCGTGCTCCTCAGGCGTATCGCCCAGCCGCGCCTGCGGCCGGGCGCTGTCCGCGAGGTCGTTGTGGCCATCATGCGTCAGGGTGAGGTAGCAGGCGCCGAGCGCCCGCCAGCGCGCCGGGGCGCCGAGGTCATGGCCCATGGCATAGCCGTTCTCGACCGCCGAGAGCACCGCCAGCGCGCCGGCGGCATGCGCCGCTTCCAACTCGTCCGGCGTGGTGCAGAAGCGGCGAGCCTCGCCATCGGCGCGGCCCTGGATGTGGCGCAGCATGGCATCCACCCGCTCGGCGGCGGCGGCATGGCCGGCGGCGTCGCGCTTGCCCTGGCCGACATAGGCGATGAAGACCGCCGCCCGCAGGCCGCCACGCTGCATCTTCGGGAAGTCGACCCGCATCGGACCCTCGGCCAACGGGTCCGGCGGCTCGGGCCAGCGGATATCGATATGGCTGTCGAGCGTCAGGGTCGTCGCATGGATATCGGCCGGCATCAGGCGTCACCCCAGCCGGTGAGGAAGCGTTCCAGCAGCCGGCCCATGATCTCCACGTTGTAGCCGCCTTCCTGGATGATCGCCGCCGGCAGGCCGAAGGCGGCGATGGCGGCGCCGGCCCGGGCGAAGCCATCCTCGGTCACCTTCAACAGGCCGAGTGGCTCATGTTCGCTGGCATCGAAGCCGAGCGAGACGACCAGCGCATCAGCGCCGAAGCCGCGGGCGGCGGCGATGCCGGCATCGATGGCGGCGAGCCATGCCGCGTCGCCGGTGCCTGCCGGCATCGGCAGGTTGAGGTTGCCGCCGGGCGCCGCGCCGCCGCCGCTTTCCTCGGCATAGCCGGTGAAAAACGGATAATAATTGGCCGGGTCACCATGCACCGAGACGGTGAGCACGCTGGCATCCTCCCAGAAAATGCCCTGGGTGCCGTTGCCGTGGTGGCTGTCGATGTCGAGGGTGGCGACGCGCTTCGCCCCGGCCCGGCGCAGGGCGGCGACGGCGATGGCGGCATTGTTCAGGTAGCAATGGCCGCCGGCCCGGGCGGCATAGGCATGATGGCCGGGCGGGCGGCACAGCGCATAGGCGCTGCGGCCGGCGGCGGCTTCCGCCGCGGCGGCCAGCGCCACGCCGGCGGCGGCGAAGCTGGCTTCCCAGGTGCCGACGCCGATCGGGCAGGCGGTATCGGCGGTGTACCAGCCGGACTGGCCGATGATGCCGGCAGGGCGACGGGCGCCGTTGGCGATGGCATCGGCCGTGGCATGGGCATTGCTAACGACTTCGGGCCCCGGATTGGGCAGGGCCTGCCAGGCCCGCAGCGCGCCTTCCAGGAATTCGAGGTAGTCGGGGGCATGCACCGCTTCCAACGCGGCGCGGTCCGGCAGGGCCGCGGTTTCGGCCGGGATGCCGAGACGTTGCAGGCCGGCGAGCAACGCGGTGGCCCGTTCCGGCACCTCGAAGTTCGGGCGGATCAGACCGCGTTGCAGAAAGAACTGCGGCACGTGCCGCATTTGGTCGGGATGGGAGAATGCGCGCATGGCGGTCAGGCTAACAGCGGATGCGGTCTTGTCCATGCGCCGAACGGGCCGTTACCATATGCGCAATCATCTCAGGAGACAGGAATGACCGTTTCGCGCCGTGGCCTTCTGGCCGCGACCGCTGCCATGCCCGTGCTCATGCGCGTGCAGGACGCAGTGGCCCAAGGGATCGCGCCGCGGCGCGGCGGGACGCTCACCACCATCCTGACCCCGGAACCGCCGGTATTGCAGATCGGCGTGAACAACCAGGGGCCGACCCTGGTCATCGGCAGCAAGATGTTCCAGAGCCTGCTGAGCTTCAGCCCGACGCTGGAGCCTATCCCGGTACTGGCCAAAAGCTGGACCATCAGCCCGGATGGCAGGGAATACGTCTTCACGCTGCAGGAGAACGTCAAGTTTCACGACGGCCATCCGATGACCGCGGATGACGTCATTTTCTCCATCATGAAATTCCACACCGAGTTGGCGCCCCGGGCCCGGGCCATCTTCGCGTTGATCGAGAGCGCCACGGCAACCGACCCGCTGACGGTGCGGCTCGTCCTCAAGCAGCCCTTCCAGCCTTTTCTGCTGATGTTCGATGCGAGCGCCTGCGCCATCGTCCCGAAGCACCTGTTCGACGGCCAGGACTACCGGACCGCGCCGGCGGTGCAGCGCCCGGTCGGCACCGGGCCTTTCCGCTTCGCCGAATGGCAGCGCGGCAATTACGTCCGGCTGGAGCGCTTCGCCGATTACTGGAAGCCGGGCCAGCCCTATCTCGACCAGATCATCTACCGCGTGGTGCCGGACAGCCAAAGCCGCCGCCTGGCGATCGAGACCGGCCAGGCACAGCTCACCCAGACCAACGACATCGAGCCCTTCGACGTACCGGCCTTGCGCGCCAAGCCCAATCTCGAAGTCAGCGTGAAGGGCTGGGAGTATTTCTCGCCGGTCTCCTGGATCGAGTTGAACCACCGGGTGAAGCCGCTGGACGATATCCGGGTGCGGCAGGCGATCAGCATGGCGATCGACCGCAATTTCATCGCCCAGCGGCTGTGGTTCGGCATCGGCAAGCCGGCGACCAACCCGGTCGCCTCGACCACGCGCTTCCATGATGCCAGCATCAAGGTCGCACCGCATGACGTGAAGGCGGCGGCGGCGCTGCTGGACGCGGCCGGGCACCGCCCGAACGCCCAGGGCGTGCGCTTCACCCTGAAGCATCTGGTGCTGCCTTACGGCGAGATCTGGTCGCGGCTCGGCGAATACCTGAAGCAGTCGCTGCGCCAGGTGGGCATCGCGCTGGAGCTGGAAAGCACCGATGCGGGCAGTTGGGCACGGCGGATCGGCGCCTGGGAATATGAGACGAGCATCAATTTCGTCTATCAATTCGGCGACCCGACGCTGGGCGTGGAGCGGACCTATGTCACCTCCAATATCCAGAAGGTCACCTTCACCAATACCGGCGGCTATTCCAATCCGAAGGTGGATGAGCTGTTCAACACGGCGCGGAACGCGGCCGATCCGAAGGATCGCCAAACGGCCTTCAGCGCCGTGCAGAAGATATTATGCGAGGAAGTGCCGCAGGTCTGGCTGATGGAAATGGCTTTCCCCACCATCCACGACAAGAAGCTGTGCAACGTCATCACCACCGGGCTCGGCGTGCACACCAGCTTCGACGACGTATTCCTGACCGCCTGATGGAGGTCTCGAAGCTGCTGGGCTTCCTGCTGCGACGAGGGGTGAAGGCGGCGATCGTCGTGCTGGCGATCGTCGTCTGCAACTTCCTGCTGGTGCATGCGGCGCCGGGCGACCCGGCCAGCGTCATCGCCGGACAATCCGGCGCGGCCGATGCGGTCTTCCTTGAGCAATTAAGGAAGCAATTCGGGCTGGACCAGCCGCTGCATGTGCAGCTTTGGATCTATGTCAAAAGCGTGCTCAGCCTCGACCTCGGCTTTTCCCACCGGCAGCAGCAGCCGGTCTCGCTGCTGGTGCTGGAACGGCTGCCGGCGACCCTGTTGCTGACCGGCGCGGCCTTCGCCTTCGCCGTGACCTCGGGCGTCACTCTGGGCGCGCTGGCGGCGCAGCGGGTCGGGACCTGGGCGGATAGCGTCATCACCGTGGTGGCGCTGACCTTCTATGCGACCCCGCTGTTCTGGGTGGGGCTGATGCTGGTGCTGGTCTTCTCGGTCTGGCTGGAATGGCTGCCGAGCTTCGGGATGAGCAGCGTCGGCGCCGATCTGCACGGGATTGCGGTGATCTGGGATGTGGCGCAGCACCTGCTGCTGCCGGCGCTGACCCTCGGGCTGTTCTACCTGGCGGTCTATGCGCGGCTGACCCGGGCGACGATGCTGGAGGTGGCGGACCAGGATTTCGTCAAGACGGCGCGGGCCAAGGGTGTGCCGGAAGGGCGCATCCTCAGGGCGCATATCCTGCGCAACGCTCTGCTGCCGGTGATCACCTTCGCCGGCATCCAGGCCGGGCAATTGCTCGGTGGGTCGATCCTGGTGGAGACGGTCTTCGCTTGGCCGGGGATCGGCCGGCTGGCCTTCGAGGCGCTGCTGGCGCGTGACTATCCCGTGCTGCTCGGCGTCTTCTTCTGCACCAGCGTCATGGTGGTGCTGTTCAACCTGGTGACGGATCTGCTGTATGCCATCATCGACCCGCGCGTGGAGGTCGCCGGATGAAGGATTTCTGGCGGCGCTACCGGCGCAACAAGGGTGCGGTGGTCGGGCTTGCGGTGCTGCTGCTGGTGATGCTGATGGCGGCGACCGCGCCGCTGCTGTTTCCCGGCAGTCCCTGGGACATGGCGAGCGCGCCCTTCATGCCGCCGGGCGAGATGGGCATGCTGCTCGGCACCGACAGCCTGGGACGGGATGTGGCGGCGGGTATCGCCCATGGCGCGCGGATTTCGCTGCTGGTGGGCGCGGTCTCCACCGCGGCGGCGCTGCTGGTGGGGGTCTCGCTCGGGGCGGTCGCCGGCTATCTCGGCGGCTTCGCGGATGATGCGGTGATGCGCTTCACCGAATTCTTCCAGACCATCCCGAGCTTCGTGCTGGCCATATTGCTGGTGGCGATCTTCACCCCCAGCATCGGCTCCGTGGTCTTCGCCATCGCGGTGGTGTCCTGGCCGCCGGTCGCGCGGGTGGTGCGGGCGGAATTCCTCTCGCTGCGTGGCAGGGAGTTCGTCCAGGCGGCGGAGGTGCTGGGCAAGTCCCGCATCAGCATCGTGCTGACCGACATTTTGCCGAATGCGCTATCGCCCATCGTGGTGCTCTCCTCGCTGATGGTGGCGACGGCCATCCTGCTGGAAAGTGCGCTGAGTTTCCTCGGCCTCGGCGATCCGAACCTGATGACCTGGGGCTTCCTCATCGGCTCCGGCCGCAGCGTCATCCGCCTCGCCTGGTGGATGAGCGTGTTTCCGGGCATCGCCATCTTCCTCACCGTGCTGTCGCTCAACCTGGTGGGGGAGGGGCTGTCGGATGCGTTGAACCCACGTCTGGCCCGGCAGCGGAGCGGCGCGGCATGAGCCTGCTGTCGGTCGAGGGGCTGACCATCGCATTGCCGCCCGGCGGCGACCGGGCGCATGCCATCGAGGATGTCTTCTTTCACGTCGATACCGGGGAGATTCTTTGCGTCGTCGGGGAAAGCGGTTCCGGCAAGTCGATCACCGCCAATGCGGTGATGGGGCTGCTGCCGAAGGGGCTTCCGGTGAAATCCGGGGCGATCGCCTTCGAGGGGACCGATCTGCTGCGGCTTGGCGCCGAACCGATGCGGAAGCTCCGCGGCCAGCGGCTGGCGATGATCTTCCAGGAGCCGATGACCGCGCTGAACCCCCTGATGCGGGTCGGCGACCAGATCGCCGAGGTGCTGCGGGTGCATGGCGCGGCGGCCGATGCGGCGCGACGGGTGCCCGAGCTATTGGCGGCGGTGAACCTGCCGGACCCGGCGGCGATCGCCCGCAGCCATCCCTTTCGCCTCTCGGGCGGGCAGCGGCAGCGGGTGATGATCGCCATGGCGCTGGCGCTGGAGCCGGCGCTGCTGATCGCCGATGAACCGACGACGGCGCTCGACGTGACCACGCAGATGCAGATCCTGCGGTTGATTCGGGAAATCCAGTCGCGCCGCGGCATGGGCGTGCTTTTCATCACCCATGATTTCGGGGTGGTGGCCGAGATCGCCGACCGGGTCGCGGTGATGCAGCATGGCCGCATCGTCGAACAAGGCCCGGCGCGCGCGGTGCTGAACGCACCGACCCATCCCTATACCCGCGCGCTGATCGCCGCCGTGCCGCATGGCGCCGCGCCGGAACGCGCGGCCGTGACCGGTGAGACGGTGCTGCGCGTCGCCAATATCGCCAAGACCTATCGGCGCGGCGGTTTCTTCGGTGCGAAGGTCACGGTCCAGGCGGTGCATGATGCCGATTTCAGCCTGGTGCGCGGCGAGACGCTGGGGCTGGTGGGCGAAAGCGGCAGCGGCAAGTCCACGCTGGCGCGCTGCGTGGTGAAACTGGTGCAGCCGGAACAAGGCGAAATCGCCTATTGCGGCACCGATCTCCGCCCGCTGTCCCGGGCTGCCTGGAAGCCGTATCGGCAACGGATACAAATGATCTTCCAGGATCCCTATGCCTCCCTGAACCCGCGCCGTACCGTGGGCGACACCATCGCCGAGGGACCGGTCACCCATGGCACGCCGCGGACCGAGGCGCTGGGCCGGGCACGGGAACTGCTGCGGTTGGTGCAGCTCGATGCCGGGGCGATGGACCGCTACCCGCATGAGTTCAGCGGCGGCCAGCGGCAGCGGATCGGCATCGCCCGGGCGCTGGCGATGCGGCCCGACCTGCTGATCGCGGATGAGCCGGT
>JAQGIA010000411.1 GCA_028291445.1 Belnapia sp. | reverse complement strand
GCCGGGCTGGTGCTGAGCAAGCCCAATGCCCCGGTGCAGCTCGATCGCGCCGCCCTGGTCCGCGCCTGGATGCCCTGGCTGATCCTGACGGTCTTCGTCTTCGCCTGGGGCCTGCCCAGCGTGCGGGCTGGCCTGAACGGCATCTTCACCCTCAGCTTCCCCATCGAGGGGCTGCACAACGCGGTCGTCAAGGCGCCGCCGGTGGTCGAGCGGCCGATCCCCGAGGCGGCGGTCTGGGCCTTCAACATCCTGTCCATGACCGGCACCGGCATCCTGCTGGCCTCGATCCTCTCGGGCCTGCTGATGCGCTTCTCGCCGGTGGCGCTGCTCGCGGAATACGGCCGCACCATCTGGAAGGTGCGGCTGAGCCTGGTGACCATCGGTGCCATGCTCGGCCTCGGCACGCTGACCCGCTATTCCGGGCTGGATGCCACCATGGGCCTGGCCTTCGCCTCGACCGGCTTCCTGTTCCCGCTGTTCGGCACCATGCTGGGCTGGCTCGGCGTCGCGCTGACCGGGTCGGATACCGCCTCCAACGTGCTGTTCGGCGGCTTGCAGAAGATCACCGCGGAACAGCTCGGCTTGTCGCCGGTGCTGATGGCGGCGGCGAATTCCTCCGGCGGCGTGATGGGCAAGATGATCGATGCGCAGTCCATCGTCGTCGCCTCCACCGCCACCAACTGGTTCGGCCAGGAAGGGACGATCCTGCGCTTCGTCTTCTTCCACTCGGTCTGCCTGGCGGTGCTGGTCGGCCTGCTGGTGATGCTGCAGGCCTATGTCTGGCCCTTCACCGCCATGGTGGTGGCCGGCTGAGGCCTGGGGGCCTGAGGCGGGGGGGGCTGAGGCCCGGGGGCCGTCGCGTCAGCCCATCATCGACCGCGACGGCTCCCGCCCCAGCGCCGCCTCGATCTCGGCGGCGCCCTTGGTGCCGGCCGAGAGCGCCTTGGCCAGGTGCTGCGAATAGCTCACCGACATCACCGCCGGCAGCAGCGGCTCGTTCGGGTCGACGATGGCCTGGATGATCACCGGGCCGGGGACCGCCAGCGCCTCGTCCAGCACCGCCTCCAGCCGGGCCGGGTCGCTGACGGTGAAGCCCCGCCCGCCCATTGCCTCGGCCGCCTTGGCGAAGTCGATCGACGGCACCTCGCAGCCGAATTCCGGATTGCCGAGGAACAGGATCTGCTCCCATTTGATCTGGCCGAGCGCGCCGTTGCGCAGCACCAGCAGCTTCAGCGGCAGTTGCATGGCGACGGCGGTCGCGAATTCGCCGAGCTGCATGGCCAGCCCGCCGTCGCCGATGACGCCGAAGATCGGCCGTCCCGGCCAGGCGCAGCCAGCGGCCACCGCATAGGGGATGGCGCAGCCCAGGGAGGCGAGCAGGCCGGAGACGCCGAAATCATGGCCGGTCCCCAGCTTCATGTGGCGGGCGACCAGGCCGGTGTGGTGCCCGCTGTCGGCAACCACGACCGCATCAGCCGGCAGCCGCGCGCCGAAGGCGGCGACCGGGGCGGAGGGGTTCATCGGCAGCCGCGGGCTGGTCTCCGCCTCGCGCAGCCGGGCATACCAGCGCCTGGTCTCCGCCTGGGCCAGGCTGAGGAAGCTGCGGTCATCCTTGCGGCGCAACCGGGCGTTCAGCGCCTCCAGCGAGGCCCTGGCATCGCCAACCAGCCCGGCCTCGACCTTCTGGCGCAGCCCGATGCGCTGCGGGTCGACATCGATCTGCACCACCCGCGCCTGGCCCGGCTTCGGGTAATATTCGACATAGGGGAAGGTGGAGCCGACGATCAGCAGCGCGTCGCATTCGGCCATGACCGCATGGGTGCCGAAGGTGCCGTAGTAGCCGATGCCGCCGGTCGTATGGGGATGGTCGTCCGGCAGCACCGCCTTGCCGAGCAGCGCCTTGGCGACCGGGGCGCCCAGCAGGTCCGCGGTGCGCTCCAGCGCATCCCTGGCGCCCAGCGCGCCGCGTCCGGCGAGGATCGCCACCCGCTGGGCGCCGTTGAGGATCTCGGCCGCGCGGTCCACCGCCTCCGGGTCCGGCAGGCGCAGCCCGTCCTGCCAATTCTGGCCGCTGGTCTGCGCCGCGCCGCGTGGCGAGGGCTGATCGTCGGATTCCTCCTGCACATCGGTCGCCAGCGCCAGATGCGCCACGCCGCGCCGGGCCAGCGCGGTGCGGCAGGCGAGGCTGGTCACCGCCTCCGCCTGGGCGGCGCCCATGACCCGGGCATTATAGACCGCGACATCGGCGAAAACCCGGTCGAGCGGCACGTCCTGCTGGGTGAAGGTATCGGCCAGGTCGTGGTAGGGCAGGCCGGTGATCGCCACCACCGGCGCCAGATCCAGCTTGGCGTCGTAGAGGCCGTTCAGCAGATGCAGCCCGCCCGGCCCGGTCGTTGCGAAGCAGCAGCCGATGCGGCCGGTCCATTTGGCATAGGCGCTGGCCATGAAGGCGGCGCTTTCCTCATGCCGGACGGTGACGAAGCGGATACGCTCCTGCCGGGTGCGGAGCGCCTCCACCACGCCGTTGATGCCGTCCCCGGCGTAACCGAATATCGTATCGACGCCCCAGGCATGCAGCGTGTCGACGACGATCTCGCTGGTGTTGCGGGCCATGTGCGGATCCTTACCCTGCCTCGCGCCGAACGCCGCCGGCACGACCCGGGTTGCCGCCGTTCCGCTACCGGCCTAGCCTGGGGCCAGCCGGCCGCCAGAGCCGGCGGCAAAGCCGACCCCCGGGACCGACGCACAGCGCAAGGCCATCATCACCGCGGAAAGGCCCCGCATGCATCCCTTCGCCATCCCCGAGGCTATCGCCGCCCGCGTCGCCGGCCGCTGCGGCACGTCGCACCCCTTCTCCAGGCTCGATGCCCGGCGCACCGCGCTGGTGGTGATCGACATGCAGAATGGCTTCATGCGCGCCGATCTGGCGCATGCCCTGTGCCCCATGGCGGAACATGTCGTTCCCGCGATCAATCGCCTGGCCGGCGCCCTGCGGGCGGCCGGTGGCGCGGTCTACTGGATCCAGAACACCTTCGACGCCCGCTGCGAGACCGAATGGTCCGTCATGCAATCCATGGCGACGCCGGAGGCCAATGCCCGCCGCGCCGCCGCCATGAGCGAGGGCACGCCCGGCAATGCGCTCTGGCCGCTGCTCGATATCCGGATCGGCGACGAAGTGGTCCGCAAGTACCGCTACAGCGCCTTCATCGAGGGCGGCTCCGACCTGCCGGCCCGGCTGCGGGCGCGGGGCCTCGATACCGTGCTCATCGTCGGCACCGTCACCAATGTCTGCTGCGAAAGCAGCGCCCGCGACGCGATGATGCTGAACTTCCGCGCCGTGATGGTGCCGGATGGCTGCGCCGCGGTGACGGATGCCGAGCACACGGCATCCCTGCTGGCCTTCTACCTGCAATTCGGCGATGTGCTGACGGTCGATCAATGCATCGCCGGCCTCGCCACCGAGGAGCGCGTCGCGGCATGAACCCGTCTGATGGTCGGAGCGCCGAAGGGCGCGGAGAGCTGAATCGGCCGGGTCTTCCTGGCAAGAAGAAGATCGCCTTCATCGGCACCGGCGGCACCATCGCCTCGCTCGGCGTGGGCCCGCTCGACACGGTGAACTACGGCGCCGCCGGCCGGATGATGCAGGCCGATGCCATCCTCGATAAATTCCCCGAGGTGCAGCTCGTCGCCGAGGTGATCGCGGTGCCCTACCGCAACGTGCCCTCGCCGCAGATCGCCTGGACGGAATGGCAGCAGCTGGTGCTGCTCTGCGACAAGGTGGTGGCGGACGATCCCGCCGTCGCCGGCATCGTCATCGGCCATGGCACCGCTTCGCTGGAAGAAACTGCCTTCTTTCTCTCGCTGACCCTGAAGGTCCCGGTGCCGGTGGTGGTGGTCGGCTCGCAGCGCCCCGCCTCGGCGCTCTCGACCGATGCCGGGCTGAACCTGGTCAATGCGGTGCGGGTCGCCGCCAGCGAGGAGGCGCGCGGCCTCGGCGCGCTGGTGCTGCTGAACGACGAGATCCAGGCGGCACGCGAGGTCACCAAGACCTCCACCGGCCGGATGCAGACCTTCCGAAGCGCCGATTTCGGCGTGCTGGGCCATGCCGATGGCGACAAGCTGGCCTGGTACCGCCGGCCGTTGCGCAAGCTGGCGCCCGATACCGAATTCGATATCCGCGGCCTGGCCGCGCTGCCGCGGGTCGACGTCGCCTATAGCTACGCCGGCTCGGACGGCACGGCGGTGCGCGCCTTCACCGCTGCCGGCGCGAAGGGGATCGTCGTCGCCGGCTTCGCCCCCGGCTTCGTCACCCCGGGCGATGCGGCGGCGCTGGCCGAGGCCCGGGCGGCCGGCGTGACCGTGGTGCAATCGACCCGGGCCGGCAGTGGCCGGGTCTTCCCCACCACCAAGCTGGGCGAGGTGGGCTTCATCCCGGCCGACAACCTGACCCCGCAGAAGGCCCGCATCCTGCTGGCCCTGGCGCTGACGGTCAGCGACGACCCAGCCGAGATCAACCGGATCTTCGCCACCTATTGATGGGTCGGGATCGGGCGCGGCTGCGCCCGATCCCAGGCGCAGGGTCGCCATGCCGTTCCGCGATCGCCGTCCGAGCTGTGGCGGTTACTCCCTGAGAGGGCCAGAACGATGGTCAAGATGCTGCATTTCGCCTGGTTCGGCGCCCCGGGAGCGCATTACTGGAATTACCCCTCGGCCGGGATCTACGACTGGCGCAAGGGCGATCTCTACATGGATATGGCGCGGCTCTGCGAACGCGCCTTCATGGACATGGTGTTGTTCGCCGATATCCCGGCCGTCCCGACGACCTATGGCGACAGCAACGACCATTACGTGAAGCATGGGCTCGAGGTGCATCTCGATCCCGCGCCGATCCTGGCGATGATGGGCGGTGCCACCCGCCACATCGGCCTCGGCGCCACGCTCTCCACCAGCCTCTACCCGCCCTTCCTGCTGGCGCGGATGATGGGCACGCTCGATCACCTCACCTCCGGCCGCTCGGCCTGGAACGTCGTCACCTCCGCCAGTGCCAGCGCGGCGCAGAATTTCGGCCAGGACGCGCTGCCCGAACACGACGAGCGCTACAACATCGCCGATGAGTACCTCGACCTGGTGCGCCAGCTCTGGGAAAGCTGGGCGCCGGATGCGGTGCTGGAAGACCGGGTGAAGAACGTCTTCGCCGACCCCTCGAAGGTGAAGCCGCCGCATTTCGCCGGCAAGTACTTCAAGTCCCGCGGTCCCCTCACCGTGCCGGCGCTGCCGCAGAAGCACCCGGTGATCATCATGGCGGGCACCTCGAAGCGCGGCCAGGAATTCGCGGTGGCCAACGCGGATATGGTGATCGCCCACAAGAACAGCGTGCAGGACATGCGCGCCTATTCCACCCAGCTCCGCGCCCAGCTGGCAGCGGCCGGGCGGGACCCGGCGAGCTGCAAGATCTTCTTCTCGATCAAGCCGGTGATGGGCGATACGCCGGCCATGGCCGAGGAGCGATGGGCGCAGAATTACGCGAAGGCCAATGCCGAATCCGGGCTCAGCTACCTGTCGGCGATGATCGGCATCGATTTCTCGACCTTCGACCAGGACCAGTCGTTGCCGCCCGACCTGCCGGTGCAGGGCATGGTCGGCAAGCTGCTGCAATATACCCAGGCGAAGAAGGACATGACGCTGCGCGAGATCGCCAAGCACGAGGGCATGCACGAAACCTTTCCGATCTGCGGCACGCCGGAGCAGGTCGCCGACATCATCGAGCAGACGGCAGCCGAAGGCGGCGCGGATGGCTTCCACTTCCGGGTCAGCGTCGGTGACTTCCAGTATCTGGCGGAAGTGACGACGAAGCTGATGCCGATCCTGCAAAGGCGTGGCCTGGCGCGCACGAGCTATGCGGGGACGACCTTGCGGGAGAATCTCTTCGCCTTCTGAACGGTACCGGCCGACAACGAAACATCGTTGTTCCGGCACGAATGATGGCATCATGACTGCAACACCGCGAAAGCCATGCTCGGCCAAACGCGGGTGCTTCAAAGGGAAGGCCACGACAGCCGCAGGGCAGGACGCGATCGCCGCATGCGCGGCGCGCGTACGCCGCGCGACATAGGCGCCCTGGCCGCTTCATCGCGGGCCAGGCCGCAGGAGGGGCTTTGCCATGCAGCGACGTCAATTATTGGCGGCGGCAGGGGGCGGTATCGCCACGCTCGCCGCGCCGCGGCTGGGATCGGCCCAGGCCGCCTCGGTGCTGCGGTTCAAGCCGCAGACCGATCTGACCATTCTCGATCCAGTCTTCACCACCTCCTATGCCAGCCGCTTCCTCGGCCTGGCGAGCTACGACACGCTCTACGGCATGGACGACCAGCTCAACCCGCACCCGCAGATGGTGGCGGGCCATGTGGTGGAGAACGAGGGGCGGCTCTGGCGCCTGACGCTGCGCGACGGGCTGCGGTTCCACGATGGCCAGCCGGTGCGCGCCCGCGACGCGGTGGCCAGTATCCGGCGCTGGGGTGCGGTGGACGTGCTTGGCCAATTGCTGATGGCCGCGACGGATGAAATATCGGCGCCCTCGGACCGGGAGATCGTGTTCCGCCTCAAGCGGCCCTTCCCGCTGCTGCCCAATGCGCTGGGCAAGAGCACCAGCTACGTGCCGGTGATCATGCCCGAGCGGCTGGTGCCGGCCGATCCGCGCCAGCAGGTGACGGAGGTGATGGGCAGCGGCCCGTATCGCTTCAAGCCCGATGAACGGGTCTCCGGCGTGCGCGTCGTCTGGGAGAAATTCGAGGGCTACGTGCCGCGCGAGGGCAGCGTCACGCAATTCACCTCCGGCCCCAAGATCGCCCATATCAACCGCATCGAGTGGAACTACATCCCCGACCACGCCACCGCCGTGGCGGCCCTGATCAACGGCGAGCTGGACTGGATCGAGGATGTGCTGCTCGACCTCGCGCCCCGGCTGCGCAGCGCGCGGCAGGTGACCGTCGGCACCTTCAACCCGCCCGGCCATATGGGGGTGTTCCGCCTCAATCACCTCCAGCCGCCCTTCGACAATCCGGCGATCCGCCGGGTGGCGCTGATGGCGGTGAACCAGACCGAGATCGTCACCAGCGTCGCCGGCGAGGATGCCGCGCAATGGAACGACAGGGTCGGGGTCTTCGCGCCGATCTCGCCCATGGCCTCCGACGCCGGGCTGGAGGTGCTGACCGGACCGCGCGACTACGCCGCGGCACGGCGTGCCCTCCAGGCGGCGGGATATCGTGGCGAGACCATCGTCTTCATCAGCGCCATCGATAATTTCGGCATGAACCAGCAGGCGATGGTCGCCGCCGACCAGCTGCGCCGCGCCGGCTTCACCGTGGATGTCGTGCCGATCGCCTTCGGCGTCTGGCTGCAACGCCGCGGCAGCCGCAACCCGCCGGAGCAGGGCGGCTGGAGCTGCACCTGCACCATCCTGCCCGGCCTCGACTTCTGGGACCCGATTTCGCATCTGGCGCTGCGCGGCAACGGACTTTCAGCCTGGCCCGGCTGGCCCACCAGCCCCGAGCTCGAGACGCTGCGCGACCGCTGGGTGGCCGCGTCGGACCTGCCGTCGCGCCAGGTCATCGCGCGAGAGATGCAGCTCCAGTCCTGGAAGGACGTGCCCTATATCCCGACCGGCAACTGGCGGGACCTGACCGCCTACCGCCGCAACCTGACCGGCATGCTGAACGGCGGGGCGATGTTCTACAATCTCAAGAAAGGCTGACTCAAGAAAGGCTGACGCGTCCCCGGCGGTTCGGGGCCGTCAATCCAGGCGGATCGCCGCGCTGCTGCCGCGCCGCCCGGGCGTCACCTCCAGCCGCGCCCGGACCCGGTCCCGCAGCTCGCCGACATGGCTGATCACCCCGATCAGCCGGTCGCCGGCCTGCAACCCCTCCAGCACGCCGATCGCGGTATCCAGCGTTTCGGCATCCAGCGTCCCGAAGCCCTCGTCGATGAACAGCGTGTCGAGCTGCCGCGCCCCGGCATGGGCGGCGACCGTCTCGGCCAGCCCCAGCGCCAGGGCGAGCGAGGCGCAGAAGCCCTCGCCGCCGGACAGCGTCGCGGCTGGCCGGGGCCGGTCGTTCCAGCGGTCCAGCACCTCGATATCCAACCCGGCCGCGGCGCTGCGCCGCTCCCGCTCCTCCCGCCGGCGGATGGCGTAGCGGCCGCCGAGCATCCCCTCCAGCCGCCGGTTGGCCGCCGCCAGCGCCTCGTCCAGCAGGCCGGACAGCACGTAGCCCTCGAAATTCAGCCCCGAGGCGGTGCCGCGCCCTTCGGCCAGATCCGCCAGATCCTGCCGCAGCCCATGCTCGGCGCGGGCCGCTTCCAGCGCCCGGTCCGCCCGCGCGATGTCCTGCAGCAGCGCGTCCCGCTGCGCCAGCGCGCCCTGGGCGGAAACCGCCGCCGCGGCGGCCGCGCTGCTGGCCTCGCTGGCGCGGCGGAGCGCCTCGCCCAGTGCCGCGAGATCGGGTGGCGGAAGCCCCTCGGCCGCCGCCGCCGTCTGGCGGGCGATGCCGCGGGCGGCCTCGATATCCTGGTCGAAGCGCGCGACGGCGAGATGCAGCCGATCCTGCGCCTCGCCGGTGAGGCCGGCGGCGCGCAGGGCTTCCGGATCGGCGAAGCCGGCGGCATCGCAGGCCGTCCGGAGGGCGGTGGCGGCGGCCGTTGCC
>JAQGIA010000394.1 GCA_028291445.1 Belnapia sp. | reverse complement strand
TGGCGGTTGAGTTCGGCTTCCAGGCTCTGGCTGTACTTGCTCATGGCGAAGCAGAAGACGAAGTAGATGGCGCCCACGGTCAGGTAGACCTCGACCCCGAAGCCCTGCCACGCAGGCTCGATGATGGCGGTCTTGCCGGCGGTCAGCAGGTCGAAGATGCCGATGATCAGCACCAGCGAGGTATCCTTGAAGAAGCCGATGAAGGTATTGACCAGTGGCGGGATCACCAGGCGCAACGCCTGCGGCAGGATTATGAAGCCGGTCTTGTGCCAATAGGACAGGCCGAGCGCATCGGCCGCCTCGTACTGCCCTTTGGGCAGGGCCTGCAGCCCGCCACGCACCACCTCCGCCAGGTAGGCGCCGGCGAACAGGATGATGGCGATCTGCGCCCGCAGCAACTTGTCGATGTTCAGGCCTTCCGGCAGGAACAGCGGGAACATCACGCTCGCCATGAACAGCAGGCTGATCAGCGGCACGCCGCGGATCAGCTCCACGTACAGCACGCAGAGCGCCTTGATCGCCGGCAGGTTGGACCGCCGGCCGAGCGCCACGACGATGGCGAGCGGAAAGGCGAAGGCGAGGCCGAAGGTCGCCAGGATCAGGGTGATGACCAGCCCGCCCCAGCGCTCCTGCGGGACATAGGGCATGCCGAGCATGCCGCCCCACATCAGCACGCCGATCAGGGCCAGCACGCCGACCCAGATCAGCGCCAGCGAGGGTCGCCAGAAGCGCCGCATCGCCGAGACGATATAAAGGCCGATGAACAGCAGCACGCAGAGTGCCGGGCGCCAGTGCTCCTCGGATGGGTAGGTGCCGAACAGGATGAAGCGGTGCTTCTCGGTGATCACGGCCCAGCAGGCACCGATGCCCTTCGCCTCGCGGCAGGCCTGGGTCTGGTTGTTCGGCACCGACCAGACGGCATTCACCACCGCCCAGTCGAAGAAACCGATCGTCCAGCGGATGATGAAATAGCCGAGCAGCAGGGTGACCGCGGTCGAGAGCCAGCCGGAGAACAGGTTGGTACGAGCCCAGCCGACCAGCCCCACCTCGGTCAGCGGGGCGGAACGCGGCGCGGCCTCGGGGACCTTGGCGGCGACGTTGAGGGTGATGTCGCTCATGGCTCAGCGCTCCACCAAAGCGATTTTGGCGCATAGCCGGCCCTCGGGCCGGCAAAGCGGGTCAACGAGGATGCGCGCATCACGTCACCTCTCCACCAGCGCGATGCGCGCATTGTACCAGTTCATGAAGAGGCTGATCGACAGGCTGATGCTGAGATAGACCGCCATGATGATGGCGATGCCCTCGATCGCCTGACCGGTCTGGTTCAGGGTCGTATTGGCGATGCTGACGATGTCCTGGTAGCCGATCGCCACGGCGAGCGAGCTGTTCTTGGTGATGTTCAGGTACTGGCTGGTCATCGGCGGGATGATGACCCGCAGCGCCTGGGGCATGACCACCAGCTTCAGCACCTGGCTGGGGCGGAGGCCGAGCGCCTGCGCCGCTTCCCACTGGCCATGTGCCACCGCCTGGATGCCGGAGCGTACGATCTCGGCGATGAAGCCGGCGGTATACATGGTCAGGCCCATCAGCAGGGCGAAGTATTCCGGGCTCATGTTCAGCCCGCCGCGGAAGTTGAAGCCGCGCAGCGCCGGCCAGTCGACCACGAAGGGCGCGCCGGCGGCGTACCAGACGACCAGCGGCAGCACCAGGATGCAGCCGACGGCGATCGGACAGACCGGCCGCGGCCGGCCGTCCAGGATGCGCTTCCTGATCGCGTCGCGGCGGTACAGCAGCGTGTAGGCGAGGCCCAGCACGAAGGCGAGCAGCGCATAGGAATGCGCATCCTGCCATTCGATCCAGGGCAGCTTGAGGCCGCGGTTCGAGAGGAAGACGCCGGCCACCGGGTTCATCGCCTGGCGCGGCCCGGGCAGCGCCTGCAGCAACGCGTACCAGAACAGCAGCTGCAGCAGCAGCGGCAGGTCGCGGATCACCTCGATGTAGACGCCGGCGATCTTGGACAGCAGCCAGTTCTTCGACAGCCGGGCGATGCCGATCAGCGTGCCGAAGACGGTCGCCAGCACGATGCCGACGACGGCGACCTTCAGCGTGTTCAGCAGGCCGATCAGCAGGGCGCGGAAATAGGTGTCGGTCGGGCTGTAGGGGATCAGGTTCTCGGCGATCGGCAGCCCGGCTTCGCGGTTCAGGAAGCCGAAGCCGGTGGCGATGCGGCGGACCTCGAGGTTGTGGACGGTGTTCGACCACAGCCACCAGATGATGGCGCCGATGACGCCGACGACCAGCACCTGCCAGACGATGGCGCGGATCCGCTCGTCGGACCAGGACAGCCGCAGCGGCCGCCGGGGTGGGGCGCGTAGCGAACGTGGGTCGATGGTGGTCTGGGACATGGGGGCGCCCTCTCCGTCCAGGCCGTCAGGTCAGAATGGACCGGGTGGCGACACCCGGCCCCAGCACAACTCGGTTCGGTTCAACGGAAGGGCGGCGAGTACTGCAGCCCGCCCGGCGTGGTCCAGAGCGCGTTCGGCCCGCGCTGGATGCCGAGCGGCGTCAGGTTGCGGTCGAAGATCTCGCCGAAATTGCCGACCGCCTTGATGACGTTGACCGCCCAGAGATTGTCGAGGCCGAGCATCTTGCCCATGTCGCCGGTCTTGCCGAGGATGCGCTGCACCTCCGGCCGCGGATCGTTCGCCATCTGCGCCAGATTGGCCTGGGTGATGCCGAATTCCTCGGCGCTGAGCAGCACGAAATGGGTCCAGCGCACCACGTC
>JAQGIA010000336.1 GCA_028291445.1 Belnapia sp. | reverse complement strand
CTACGGCGACACGGTCCCCGAGGACATGATCGCGCGGCGGCTTTCCGCCGACATCCGTTGGGTCGTCGTCGCTGCCCCCGCCTACCTGGAGCGCGCCGGCATGCCGTCCGAGCCGCATGACCTGCTGGCGCACCGCTGCCTGCGCGTCCGCCTCGGCGACGACCGCATCTACAGCTGGGAGTTCGAAAGCGACGGGCAGGGTTTCGCGCTCGACGTGCCGGGGTCGCTGACCTGCGACAACACGCAGTCCCTGATCGCCCTCGCCACGGCGGGCGCCGGGCTCGCCTACCTCCCGGAGCCCTGCGTGGCGCCGTCGATCCGCGGCGGCGACCTGTGCCTCGTGCTGGAGGCATGGGCGCCGCTGGGCCCGGGCTTTTACCTCTATTACCCGGGGCGGCGGCAGGTCCCGACCGGCCTGCGCCTGCTGATCGACCTGGTCTGCGAGATGCGGCCGCTCGGCCTGTAGTGCGGGCGTCGCCGGCGTGCGGTGAGCCGGGCTCATCACCCCGTTGAGGCAGCGGCGGCTCATCCCCCGGCCGGTGCGGCCCATATCAGTCGGGCAATACCCCGCCACCCCAGGAACAAGGTGCGCCCTCCCCATGCCTGACCCTCATCGCTTCACCGGCAAGGTCGCCTTCGTCACCGGCGCCGCCAGCGGCATCGGGCGCGCGACCGCGGTCGCCTTCGCCGCCGAAGGCGCCCGCGTCGCCATCCTGGACCGCAGCGAGGCTGCGTTGCGTGACACCGCCGAGGCGATCAGGGCGGCGGGCGGCAAGGTGCTGGCCATCGCCTGCGACGTCGCCGAGCCGGGGCAGGTCGAGGCGGCGGTCGCGCGCACGGTCGAAGCCTTCGGCCGGCTCGACATCGCCTTCAACAACGCCGGCGTCGAGAACAAGGCCTCGCCCGTCGCCGAGATCGAGCTGGCCGAATGGGACCGCATCCTCGGCATCAACCTGCGCGGCACCTTCGTCTGCATGAAGCACGAATTGGCGCAGATGGTCCGGCAGGGCGGCGGCGTGGTCATCAACACCTCCTCGGGGGCCGGCGTCCGGGGGGTGGCCGGCGGGGCCGCCTATGCCGCCTCCAAGCATGCCATCATCGGCCTGACCAAGTCGGCCGCGCTCGATTATGCCAAGTCGAACATCCGGGTGAACGCCATCCTCCCCGGCAATATCGAGACCCCGATGATGGACCGCTTCACCGGCGGCGACATTCAGAAGGCGATCGACCTCGAACCGGTCGGACGGCTGGGCAAGCCGCAGGAAATCGCGGACGCCGTGCTATGGATGAGCGCCGACCTGGGCGCCTTCGTCACCGGTGCGTCGATCGCGGTCGATGGCGGGTGGTCGCTTTAACATCACAGGGAAGGACAGGTCGCATGCAGATCAAGCGCAGCGGGTCGCAGCCGTCGGCGGTGGGACCGGCCGACTGGTTCACCGGAACCGTGCGGATCGACCCGCTTTTCACCGCGCCCGATCCGGCGCGAACGGCGGGGGCGGCCGTCACCTTCGAGCCGGGTGCCCGCACGGCCTGGCATACGCATCCGCTCGGCCAGACGCTGATCGTCACCTTCGGCTGTGGCCTGGTTCAGCGGGAGGGTGAGCCGATCGAGGAGATCAGGCCGGGTGACGTCGTCCGGTTCGAGCCGGGCGAGAAGCACTGGCACGGCGCGGCCCCGACCACGGCCATGACCCATATCGCAATCCAGGAACAGTTGGACGGCAAGGCGGTGACATGGATGGAACAGGTGAGCGACGCGCAGTATCGCGGCACTTGAGCCCCACGCCGTCGCTGTCCGCCTCCGAACAAAGGGAGGCGGACAGGCAATACCGCGTGGCCTACGGAATCACCCGCGCTTCCCGCAGCCGCGCGAACAGCTCGAAGAAGCTCTCGTCCGTCGCCTGGTAGTCGAGGAAGCCCAGCTTCCGGCTGCGGCCCATATCCGTCACCACCTCGATCGGCCGGCCAAGGTCCGCATCGGTATGCCAGGCCGAGGCGACCCGCCCCAGGTCCGGCTCCACCAGCCCATGGCGCCGGGCGATCTCCGCCCAGATCGGGCCGGCATCGGCCAATTGCCCTTCCAGCGGCGTCACCTCGGCCGGGAAGGGTGCCGGCTCCAGCCCGAACCAGCCGGCGATGCGGCCCCACATCCAGCTCCAGCGGAAGACGTCGCCGTTCACCACGTTGAAGGCCAGGTCGCGCGCCGCCGGCGTGGTCGCCGCCCAGGTCAGGTGGCGGGCCAGCAGCCGGGCATCGGTCATGTCGGTCAGCCCATTCCACTGCATCGCCGAGCCTGGGAAGACGAAGGGCCACCCGGTCTCCCGGCAAAGCGTCGCATAGGCCGCCAGGGTGGTCCCCATGTTCATCGCATTGCCGACCGCATGGCCGATGATGGTATGCGGCCGGTGCACGCTCCAGCCGAAGCCGTCGCGCCGGGCGGCGGCGAAGACCTCGTCCTCCTGCGCATAGTAGAAATTCTCGATATCGAGCCGCGGCTGCTCCTCGCGGAAGGGCGTCGCCGGCAGGCTGCCTTTGCCATAGGCCTCGAAGGGGCCGAGGTAGTGCTTCAGCCCGGTCACCAGCCCGACATGCCGCACTGAGCCGGCCCTGCCGGTGGCTTCCAGCAGGTTCCGCACCATGGCGGCATTGACCCGGATATTCTCCGCCTCGGTCGGCTGCCGCATCCAGGTGGTGATGAAGACATGGCTGGGCCGCAGCCCATCGAGCGCCTTCCCCAGCCCGGCCGGTTCGAGCAGGTCCGCCGCTACCGGGCGAAGCCCGGGGATATCGGCCGAGGGCCGCCGCGCCAGGCCGGCGACCTCCCAGCCCTGTCCCACGAGGTGCCGTGCCAGGGCATTGCCCACGATCCCGCTGACGCCCACCACCAATGCCGATTCCGCCATGCCGCCGCGCTCCGTTTGCTGCTGTCCGGCAGGTGGGTGCCGGCGCCCGGCCGGGCTAGAAGGCAGCCTTCGGGACCATGGTCACCTTAGGGTGCCCAGCCTTGCCGCAGCGAGAACCCGTGCCGAGGCACGCGGCCAGCTCGGTCGCCGCGTCGCCGATGCGTCCCAACCCAAGTAGACACCACATTCTAAAACGTGCATTCTAATTACCATGGTCAGGACGGCGCGCTTCTCCGAGGACGACTTCATCCAGGCGGCGATGGCACTGGTCGCCGAGGGCGGCCCCGCCGCCGCCACCATGCAGGCCATCGCCCGCCGGGTCGGCGCTCCCACCGGCTCGATCTACCACCGCTTCGAATCCCGCGCCGCCGTCCTCGGCACCGCCTGGAATGCCGCCTATGCCTCCTTCACCAGGGTGCTGACGCCCCTGCTGCACCAGGGCCGCCCGCGCGAGGCCGCCCTGGCCATCCTGCCCTGGGCCATGGCGGACGAGCGGCGCGCCCGTTTCCTGCTCCTGCATGAGCCGGTCGCCCTCTTCGAGGATACCCCGCCGCCGGCGCCGCTGCGGGAGGCGCTGGAGCGGCTGGAGGATGAGTTCGATGCGGCCTTCCGTGCCTGCGTCGCCGTCGCCGGGGATGGCGCCAGCCGCGATGAGGAACTGGCCCGCGCCAAATTCCTGATCTTCGACGCGCCGGTCGCCATCCTTCGCCCCCATCTCGTGCGGGGCGGCACGCTGCCGCCCTTTGCCGCGCGGATGATCGCCGAACTCCATGCCGGAATGCCGCTGGCCGTCACGCCTGCCCATGACCGCCACGCTGCCAGGGGCCCGCGGCCCGTGGCCGTCGCATGAAGGTGCCCCCATTGCCTCCGAACCTCCGGGATTGCCGATGAACGAGTCCACCCTTCGCCGCAGCATCAAGCTGCACGCCCCGGCGGATTTCGCCGGGATGCGGGCCGCGGGCCGGCTTGTCGCGGCCGCGCTCGATATGATCGCCGCGCATGTCCGGGAGGCCATCACCACGGCCGAGCTGGACCGCATCGTCCATGAATTCGTGCTGGACCACGGGGCCACGCCGGCCTCGCTGGGCTACCGTGGTTATGCCCATGCCACCTGCATCTCGCTCAACCACGTGGTCTGCCACGGCATCCCCGGCGAGCGGCGGCTGGCGGAGGGCGACATCCTCAACATCGATCTGGCGGTGATCCTCGACGGCTGGCATGGCGACAGCAGCCGCATGTACGAGGTCGGCCAGGTCGGCACCCGGGCAAGGCGCCTGATGGACGTGACCCATGCGGCCATGATGCGCGGCATCGCGGCGATCCGCCCAGGGGCGACGCTCGGGGACGTCGGCTTCGCCATCCAGCGGCACGTCGAGGCGGAACGCTTCAGCGTCGTCCGCGACTTCTGCGGCCATGGCCTGGGGCGGGTCTACCACGACGCGCCGGATGTCCTGAACTACGGCCGCCCGGGGGACGGGCCGAAGCTGCGGCCCGGGATGTTCCTGACGGTCGAGCCCATGGTGAATGCGGGGCGCCCGGAGGTGAAGGTCCTGAGTGACGGGTGGACCGCCGTGACCCGCGACCGGAGCCTTTCCGCGCAGTTCGAGCATAGTGTCGGGGTGACCGCGACGGGCTGCGAGATCTTCACCCTTTCGCCCGCCGACCTGCCCGGCCAAGCCTGAAGCGGGGAGGCCTGAAGCTAGGGGGCCGAACCGGAGGCCGGACCCGTCGCGGCCACGTCACCCGCTACCCAAGCCCCCATCCCCGCCGCTATAGCCACCCGCGCCGCCACCGGAGCACCTTCATCCCATGAATTTCGCCGATCTGCTCGCCGCCCTCGCCATGGGCGTGCTGGAAGGCCTGACCGAATTCCTGCCGATCTCCTCGACCGGCCACCTCATCCTGTTCGGTTCGCTGATCGGCTTCAAAGGCCCGCCGGGGAAGGTCTTCGAAATCTCGATCCAGCTCGGCGCCATCCTGGCGGTGATCTGGATCTACCGGGACCTGCTGCTGGGCCTGGTGAGCCGGATGTGGCGCCCGGGCCGGGAGCGCTTCTACGTCACCAATATCCTGCTGGCCTTCCTGCCGGCGATGGTGCTCGGCGCGACGCTGCACAAGACGATCACCGAGGTGCTGTTCAACCCCTGGGTCGTCTCCTGCGCGCTGATCATCGGCGGCGTCGCCATCATCCTGATCGAGCGCGCCCGGCCGGCGCCGACCATTCATTCGGTGCCCGAGATCGGCCCGCTTTCGGCCCTGCTGGTCGGCTTCGGCCAGGCGCTGGCGATGATCCCCGGCACCTCGCGCTCGGGCGCCACCATCATCACCGCCCTGCTGCTGGGCGTGGACCGCAAGGTGGCGGCGGAGTTCAGCTTCATCCTCGCCATCCCGACCATGCTGGCGGCCAGCGCCTATAGCCTGTTCAAGGTCCGGGATGAGATCGGCACCGATGGCCTCGGCCAGATCGCGATCGGCTTCGTCGCCGCCTTCGTCGTGGCGCTGGTCACGGTGCGCTGGGTGCTCTCGGTGATCGGCCGGATCGGCTTCACCCCCTTCGGCTGGTACCGCATCATCCTCGGCACCTTCATGCTGGCCTGGCTGGCGGTGCACTGACGCCGTGAGGGCTGGACCATGATCCGCGCCGATAGCAGCGCCGATCATGGTCCAGCCTGTTGTTTTGTCGGCTGATTCAGGCCCTTCGGCGATGCCGCCTCGGACGCTCGCGCGCTAACCCGCCACGCTGCCCGGGTCGCAATTCCCGCCGCAGAC
>JAQGIA010000334.1 GCA_028291445.1 Belnapia sp. | reverse complement strand
TCGGCGTGACGCCGGCGCTGGGCGCCTTCGTGACCCAGATCGGCGCCACGCCGCTCTCGCTCATTCTCGCGCTGACGGTCTTCTACCTGTTGCTCGGCGTCTTCTTCGAGACCCTGCCGATGCTGGTCGGCACCGTGCCGGTGGTGTTTCCGGTCATCGTCGCGGCGGGGATCGACCCGGTCTGGTTCGGCGTCTTCATCGTGCTGATGTGCGAGATTTCGCTGATCAGCCCGCCGGTCGGGATGACGCTGTACGTGATCCAGGCGGTGCGCAAGGAAGGCACCATCGCCCAGGTCTTCGAAGGCACGATCCCCTTCTTCATCGCCATGGTGGTGATGACCGCGCTGCTGATCGCCTTCCCGCAGATGGCGACGTGGCTGCCGAAGCTGACCTATGGGTAGGCGGCCAGCGGCCTCTGGTGGGGTAGCTTGAAGGGGCAAGGCCCCTTCATCCTTGCCTATGCCGGCAAAATCCCCCGCACATGCGTCGCGATATCCTTCCGCCGCGCCACCCAGACCTTGCTGCCCCGCGCCGCCAGCGCCTTGAGGATGCCCTCCACCGCGCGGAACCGCGCCGGGCGGCCGCAGATGCGCAGGTGCAGGCCGATGTTCAGCAGCTTCGGTACGCCGCGCTCGCCTTCCTCGATGAGCTGGTCCATCGCCGCCTCGGCGTAGTCCACGAACTGCTGCGGCACGACGAAGCCGTTGGGGTGGAAGAACTTCATGTCGTTGCAGTCGAGGCCGTAGGGCAGCACCAGCAGCGGCCCGCCGGCCACCTCACGGTCCCAATAGGGCAGGTCGTCGTCGAAGGCATCGCTGTCGTACAGGAAGCCATGCGCGGCCAGCAGTTCGCGCGTCCAGGGGCTCGGGCTGCCGCGGCAGAAGAAGCCGACCGGGCGCTCGCCGGTCGCCGCCTCGATCGCCGCCATCGCCCGCAACAAGCCGGCCTCCTCCTCGGCGCGGGAGGCATAATCGGCATGCGGCCGCCAGACCCAGCCATGGCAGGCCGCCTCATGCCCGCGGCGGATGCATTCGGCGGCCAGCGCCGGGCTGCGCTCCACCGCCCGGCCGCACATGAAGAAGCTGGCCTTCATGCCATAGCGGTCGAAGGCTTCGAGGAACCGGCCCAGCCCGGCGCGGGTGCCATAGGAGAAGATCTGCTCCTGCCCGAAATCGCGCCGTCCCGGCGGCACGACGCTGACCACCTCGCCGATCCGCTCATTCTCCGGGTCGCCCGCCTCGATCGCCATCTCGGCGCCTTCCTCGTAATTCACCACGAGGGAAACGGCGAGTTTCGCCCCACCCGGCCAAGCCAGCCTCGGCGGGTTCAGCCCATAGCCGATCAGGTCGCGCCGCATTGCCTGCCTCCCACCATAGGCCCCCATCATCGGCCCCCGTCATCGGCACCGATTTTGCAAGCTTCGTGCCGAACCAGCCAGCCCGGGAGCCGCCATGATCCGCCGCCTGCTTCTCGCCACCACCATGGCGCTCGCGCCGCTCGCCGCTGGGACGCTCTCGCCGCTCGGCGCCTTCGCGCAGACGGCCCCCATGCCGCTGCGCGCGGTCGGCCACTTCTCCGCCAATACCAAGACCGTCGAGATCGAGCGCGCCTTCTACGACCAATTGCCGGCGGCTACCGGCATGAACCTCGCCATCAGCTTCAACCCGATGGACCAGATCGGCCTGCAGGCCGCCGATGGGCTGCGCCACCTGCGCAGCGGCGCCTTCGACGTGATGGCCATCCTGATCGGCCAGGTCTCCCGCGACGAGCCCTTCTTCGATGGCCTGGACATCATCGGCGTCTCCACCACGATCGCCGACCTGCGCAAGGCGGTGGATGCCGGGCGGGAGGCGCTGGACAAGCGGTTGCAGGAACGCTTCGGCGCGCATGCCCTGGCGATCTGGCCCTTCGGCCCGCAATATTTCTTCTGCAACAGCCCGGTGCGCGGCGTCGCGGACCTGCGTGGCCTGAAGGTTCGCAGCTATACGCCCAGCATGTCGGCGCTGCTGCAAAGCTTCGGCGCCATCCCGGTGACGCTGCAATTCTCGGAAGTCTATCCGGCCTTGCAACGCGGCCTGGTCGCCTGCGGCATCACCTCCGCCGTCTCCGCCTATACCGGCAATTGGGGCGAGGTGACGACGCATGTGCTGCCGCTCTCGCTCGCCGGCGGCATCCAGGGGCATTTCATGAGCCAGACGGCCTGGCGCCGCCTCTCGCCGGAACAGCAGGTGGCCATGACGACGGCCTTCAAGACGCTGGAACAACGGATGTGGGATTTCGCCCAGACCAGCGATACGGAATCGCTCGCCTGCCTCGCCGGCAAGCCGGAATGCCCCGGGCGGAAATTCACCGCGCTTATCGCCGCCGTGCCGCCCGAGGATGATTTACGGATGCGCGACGCCGTCACCACGGTCGTGCTGCCCTCGTTCCGGGACAGCTGCAACCGGGTCTGGGCGGAATGCGCCGCGGTCTGGAACCGCACGGTGGGTGCGGCGCGCGGCTATACGATTCAGTAAGCGGGATCAGGCGGCGATCGCGTCGATCGCCGCCTCCAGCACATCCAGCGCGGCGGCGAATCCGCCGGTTCCACCGCTTCGTCCGGGTTGTGGCTGCCGTAGCCGTTCCGGATGAACAGCATCGCCGTCGGCACACCGAGCCCGGCGGAGGCCAGCGCGTCATGCCCGGCGCCGGAGGCCATTCCCGCACCGGTATGCCGGCCGCGGCGGCACTCGCGCAGCACGGGACGGCAACCGGGCGAAACGCCCTTGCCGGCGGCGGGCGCCGGCGTCACCCTGCGGCGCCTTCTGGGCGCCCCTTGGGAGAACCACCGATGCCCGCATTCGACCTCGTCATCCGCAACGGCACCGTCGCCACCGCCAGCGACGTGTTTGCGAGCGACGTCGGCATCAGCGGCGGCAAGGTCGTCGCGTTGGGCCTTGGCCTTGCCGCCGGCGCGCGCGAGATCGATGCGACCGGCAAGCTGGTGCTGCCCGGCGGGATCGACAGCCACACCCATATCGAGGAGCCGCGCGGCGGGCCGACGGTGAACGCCGATAGTTTCGCCAGTGGCACCGCCTCGGCGGCGGTGGGCGGCACCACCACCGTCATCGGCTTCGCCCGGCAGGAACGCGGCGGCTCCATGGCGGCCGGCGTCGCCGAGCATCACGCGCGCGCGGCGCAGAGCCGGATCGACTACAGCTTCCACATGATCTTCACCGACCCGCGGCCGGAGATCATGGCCGAGGAAATCCCCAAGCTGGTCGCCGAGGGCCACCGCAGCTTCAAGATCTTCCTGACCTACGCCGGCGCCCGCATCACCGATGGCGAGGCCCTGCAGGTGATGGCGGCGGCGCGGCGGCTGGGCGCACTGGTCTGCATCCATGCCGAGCATCATGAGATGATCGAATTCTACACCCAGGCGCTGGTCGCGGCGGGGCTGACCCTGCCCAAGCACCATGCCTGGGCCAAGCCGATGATCGTCGAAAGCGAATGCGTCCACCGCGTCTGCAAGATGGCCGAGGCGCTGGACGTGCCGATCCAGGTCTTCCATGTCAGCGGCGGCGAGAGCGCCGAGGAAATCGAGCGGGCGCAGCAGCGCGGCCTGAAGGTCTGGGGCGAGACCTGCACGCAGTATCTGGTGACGACCGCCGAGGACCTCGACCGGCCCGGGCTGGAAGGCGCCAAATTCCTCTGCAGCCCGGCGCCGCGTGCCAAGGCGGACCAGGCAGCGCTCTGGGACATGATCCGCCGCGGCGTCATCGGCAACGTCACCTCGGATCATGCGCCGACGCGCTTCGAAGGGCCGGACGGCAAGACCGCCTTCGGGCCGGATGCGCCCTTCACCAAGCTGCCCAATGGCGTGCCGGGGCTGGCGGTGCGGATGCCCATCCTGTTCAGCGAGGGCGTGGTCAAGGGCCGCATCGACCTGCCGACCTTCGTCGCCATCACCTCGACCAATGCGGCGAAGCTGTTCGGCCTGCATCCGCGGAAGGGCACCATCGCGGTAGGCTCGGATGCGGATATCGTGGTGTGGGACCCGGCGAAGCAGGTGACCATCACCCATTCGCTGATCCAGGACGCCAATGACCACACGCCCTATGAAGGCATGGCGGTCACCGGCTGGCCGGAGACGACCTTGGTGCGCGGCGTGGCGGTGGTCGAGGCCGGCAAGGTGGTCGGCGCGCCGGGGCACGGGAAGTTCCTGCCGCGCGGCCCCTATGACCTCATCAAGCCGCGCGGCGTATTCCCGGGCCCGTTCAACCCGGTGGATGGCGTCGCCGTCTAGATCGAGGCCATCCGCCGCAGCCCCACCAGCCGGTCGCACAGCAGCAGCACCAGCACCGTCAGCCCGATCAGACAGGTGCTGACGGCCGCGAGCGTCGGGTCCGGGCTGATCTCAAGGTAGTTCAGCAGAGTGATCGGCAGCGTCTTGGTCCGCACATCGACCAGGAAGATCGAGACCGGATAATTGTCGAAGCTGGCGATGAAGGCGAACAGGGCGCCGGAGACGAAGCCCGGCAGGATGTTCGGCACCAGCACCCGCCACAGCGCGACCGGATAGCTGCAGCCGAGCGTCCGCGCCGCATCCACCATGGCGAAATCGAACAACGCCAGGCTGCCCAGCACCGTCCGCATGACGAAGGGCATGGTGACCACCACATGCGCGATCAGCAGCGACCACCAGGCATCGCGCAGCCCGATCTCGCGGAAGGCCTGCAGCATGGCGATGCCGAGCACCAGCCCCGGCAGCATCAGCGGCGAGACCATGAAGGTGGTGATCGCCTCGGCGCCGGGGACCTTGCCGCGCACCAGGGCGATGGCGCAGAGCGTGCCCAGCAGCAGCGAGACCAGCGTCGCCAGTGCGGCGATCCGTGCCGAAAGGCCGATGGCGGCAAGCAACCCGTCGACGCTGCGGATCTTCTCGTACCACTGCAGGGAAAAACCCTCGGGCGGAAAGCGGAAGACGCTGCTCTCGGTGAAGGAGACCGGGATGACGACGATGATCGGCAGCAGCAGGAACAGGATGGTGAGGATGAGCGCCGTCCAGGCGATGCCGATGCCGAGGCGCTGCATCACCGCCCCCCCAGCCGCTTCTGCAACAGCGAGGCCCCGACCACGACGCAGGCCGCGACCGCCAGCAGCACCGCCGCCATGGCCGCGCCGAGCTGCCAGTCCCGCAGGTTCAGGAAAGCCTTGGCCATCACCATGGACATGGTCATGTAGCGGTCGCCCATCAGCAGGCTCGGCGTCACATAGGCCGAGACAGCGAGCGAGAAGACCAGCGAGCAGCCGGCCACCACGCCCGGCAGCGACAGCGGCAAGGTTACCCGGGTGAAGCGGAACCAGGGCGAGGCGCCCAGGGTCGCTGCCGCATCCGGCAGCCGCGGGTCCATCATCCGCACCACCGAATAGATCGGCAGCACCATGAAGGGCAGGAAGACGTTGATCATCCCGGCATAGAGCGCGCCCTCGGTGAAGATCAGCCGCACCGGCCGTTCCACCAGCCCGGCGTTCAGCAGCAGCCAGTTGAGGATACCGTCGCGCCGCAGCACGATGCCCCAGCCGAAGGATTTCACGATGATCGAGTCGGTCAGCGGCAGGAAGACCAGGGCGTACAGCACCACCTGCCAATAACCGCGCGCTCGGGACAGGGCGAAGGCCGCCGGATAGCCGAGCAGGTAGGCGCCGAG
>JAQGIA010000329.1 GCA_028291445.1 Belnapia sp. | reverse complement strand
ACCAGCCCGATGTGCTGGCGGCGCTGGCCCATGCCCTGGCCGGGGCGGATCGCGGCGCCGAGGCCGAGGCCGCGCTGCGTGCCGCCATCGCCGCCCGGCCCGGCGACCTCGATCTGCGCAACCGGCTGGCGACCGTGCTCTGGGCGGCCAACCGGCTCTCCGCCATGCTGGCCGTGCTGGCGGAGGCCGTCGCCGACTTCGGCCCGCACCCGACCCTGCTGCTGAACCAGGCGCTGGCGCTGAACACCATCGGCGAGCAGGAGGCCGGCCTCGCCGCCGCCGATGCCGCGCTGCCGGGCGGCGGCATCCCCGCCCTGGTCAACCGCATCGCCGTGCTGCCCTATCACCCGAGCGCCGGCACCGCAGCCAACCTCCGCCGTGCCGCCGAGGCGATCGACGCGGCGCTGCCTCCCGTCGCCCCGCTGGTCACCCGCCGCAGGCCGGACAGCACCGGCCCGCTCCGCACCGGCCCGCTCCGCATCGGCCTGCTCTCCGGCGGGCTCGGCCAGCACCCGGTCGGCTGGCTGACCCTGGCAGGGCTGGAGGCCTTGCCGGAGGCCGAATTCACCCTCGTCGCCTATAGCCTGAAGCCGCGCACCGACCCGCTGGCCCAGCGCTTCCGCGCCCGCTGCGCCACTTGGCACGAGGTCGGCGCGCTGGAGGATGCCGCGATCGCCGCCCGCATCGCCGCGGACCGCATCGACATCCTGCTGGAACTCGGCGGCTACGGGGAGGGCGGGCGGCCCTTCGTGCTGGCGCATCGCCCGGCCCCGGTGCAGGTGAAATGGGTGGGCGCCCAATTCTCCACCCTCGGCCTCGCCGCCTGCGACTGGATGCTGACCGACCGCCGGGAAACCCCGCCGGGCCACGAGGATTTCTATACCGAAAAGCTGTTGCGCCTGCCGGACGGCTACCTCTGTTACCTGCCGCCGCCCTATGCCCCGCCGGTGAATTTGTTGCCGGCGTTGGCTGGGCAGGGCGTGACCTTCGGCTGTTTCAACAATCTGGCGAAGCTCACCGCGCCGGTGCTTGTGGCTTGGGCGCGGATCCTGGCGCTGCTGCCCGAGGCGCGGCTCGTGCTCCGCACCCATACCCTGGGAGAGGAGGCGACGCGGGATCGCACCGCCCGCCGCCTCGCCGCCGCCGGCCTGCCGGCCGATCGCGTGACCCTGGCCGGCGGGCTGCCGCATCGGGGGCTGATCGAGGCCTATGGCGGCATCGACATCGCGCTCGATCCCTTCCCTTATACCGGCGGCCTCACCGTCTGCGAATCCCTGTGGATGGGCGTGCCGACCGTCGCCCTGGCCGGGGACAGCTTTGCCGCGCGGCATGCGCTCAGCCATCTCAGCAATGCCGGCCTGGCGGATTGGGTGGCCGAAGACATCGAGGCCTATGTGGCGCTCGCGGTCGACCGCGCCCGCGACCTCCCTGCGCTGGCGGCGCTGCGCCAAGGGCTCAGGGCGCAGGTCGCCGCCTCGCCGCTGGTCGATGTCCCGCGCTTCGGCCGCCACCTGGCGGCGGCATTGCGGCAGGCCTGGACCGCCGCCGGTTAGGAGGCCATGGCCTGATGGCCGGATTTCGGTAACGTTCACCTCGCGCCGGGCGAAAGCCGTCCCATGTGCTTGGAACCGGCAGCGCCCCCGCGCTGTTCCGTCTCCAACTTTGGCCCTCGCCCGAACTTTGGCCCTCATCCGGCCGGTGACGAACCAGGAGCGTCCATGTCCATCCTCTCAACCCGCCAGCCGGCCGCGGCCGCAGCGCTGGCCGGGCGCTACGCCGCTTTGCGCGGCCGTACCGAGCGCCTCGCCGCCCCGCTCTCGCCCGAAGACCAGACCATCCAGTCCATGCCGGATGCCAGCCCCACCAAATGGCACCGCGCCCACGTGACCTGGTTCTTCGAGACCTTCCTGCTGGTGCCCCACCAGCCCGGCTACCGGCGCTTCCGCGAGGAATTCGCGTATCTGTTCAACTCCTATTACGAGGCCGCCGGCCCCCGGCATGCCCGGCCGAAGCGCGGCATGCTGACCCGCCCCTCCGCCGCCGAGGTGGGCGAGTACCGTGCCCATGTCGATGCGGCGATGGCCCGGCTGCTGCGCGATCCGCCGGCGGAGGTGCTGCCGCTGGTCGAACTCGGCCTGCAGCACGAGCAGCAGCACCAGGAGCTGCTGCTGACCGACATCAAGCACCTGCTGTCCTTCAATCCGACGCATGCGCCGTACGCCAGGCGCTGGCCGATCGGCGCGGTGAACCCGCAGCCGCTCGATTGGCACCTCTATGACGGCGGCATGTTCGAGCTGGGCCACGACCCGGCGCAGGACGGCAGCTTCTGCTTCGACAACGAAACGCCGCGCCACAGCACCTACGTCGCGCCGTTCGCGCTCGCATCCCGGCCGACCACCTACGGCGAGTACGAGGCCTTCATCGACGACGGCGGCTACCGGCGCCCCGAGCTGTGGCTGGCCATGGGCTGGGACTGGGTGCAGACCGCCCACCGCGAGGCGCCGCTGTACTGGCAGCGCGAGGACGGCCGCTGGCTCAACCACACGCTGCAAGGCATGGTCGAGATCGACCCCCATACGCCGGTGTGCCACCTGAGCTTCTTCGAAGCCGACGCCTACGCCCGCTGGGCCGGCGCGCGGCTGCCGA